>DASTYR010000028.1:0-2407 GCA_035764795.1 Solirubrobacterales bacterium
GGGCGCGAGACCGGCCTCGGCTTTGGGCTCGGCCGCGGCCCAGCCGGCCTCGATCCGGTCGCGATCGGCGAAGAGGCGGCGGAACGGGCGACCGCGATGATCGGGTCCGGCAAGCCAAACTCGCGCAGCTGCCCGGTGGTCCTCGACGCCACCGTCGCCGCCAGCTTCGTCGGCCTGCTCGGCAACGCGCTGGCGGCCGACGCGGTGCAGCGCGGCCGTTCGCCCCTGGCCTCCCTTTTGGGCGAGCAGGTCGCGGCCGGCGCTTTCGTCCTTCGCGACGACGGACTCGACCCTGAGGGCTTCGGCAGCTCGCCGATCGACGCCGAGGGAGTGCCGCGGCAGCGCACCCCGCTGGTTGAGGACGGCACCCTGAAGACCTTCCTCTTCGACACCTACACGGCGCGCCGCGGCGAGACGGCAACCACCGGCAACGCCGGCCGCTCCGGCTATCGGGCGCCCCCGGCGGTTGCCGCCTCCAACCTGGTCGTAGCGCCGGGAGAGCTGGACTTCGAGGGGCTCCTGCGCGAGGCGGGCGACGGCGTCTACGTCACCGACGTCGCCGGCCTGCACGCCGGCGTTAACCCGGTTACCGGCGTCTTCTCGGTCGGCGCCTCGGGACGGGCGATCCGCGCCGGCGAGTTGGCCGAGCCGCTGCGCGAGTTCACGATCGCCAGCGACCTGGTCGCGATGCTGCGGGCGGTCCGGGCGGCCGGCGCCGAGGCGCGCTGGGTGCCCTTCGGGGGCTCCGTCAGCTCGCCGCCGCTGCTGATTGGCGAGATGACGATTGGCGGCTCCTGAGGGACGGCGCGGTGCACAGCCGGGCTTTACGCCCGCGAGCGCTGTTAGATTGCCGCGCGATTTCAACGACCACGGAGGAGCGACGTGACCAAGGCTGAGTTTCTGGACCAACTGGCAGCTGACGAGCGAATCGGCAGCAAGAAATCGGCGGGCGACGCGGTGGACGCGGTGCTCGACGCCATCGCCGACACGCTGAGCAACGGCGGCGAGGTCAGCTTCACCGGCTTCGGCAAATTCCACGTGGCCGAGCGCGGCCCGCGCCAGGGCGTCAACCCGCGCACCGGCGAGCGCATCACCATCCCGGGCGGCAAGGTGCCCCGCTTCTCCGCCGGCTCGGCGCTGAAGTCCAAGGTAAAGGGCTGAGCAGCAGCGCTTCTCCCTTCGCGGATCGGCTGGCGGCGCTCGTCGAGGAGCGCCGCAGCCAGATCTGCCTCGGCCTCGACCCCGATCCGGCCCAGCTCGTCGCCGGCGCGGGCGCGGTTGCCGGCAAGGCCGACGCTTCGCCGGCGGAGCTGGCGGCGGCGGCGGTCGTCAGCCACTGCCGAACCCTGATCGAGCGGGCCGGACCGGCCTGCGTCGCCGTCAAGCCGCAGCTCGCCTGCTTCGAGCGGCTGGGGGCGCCGGGTTGGAAAGCCCTGGCCGAGGTCTGCGCAGCGGCTGGCGAGGCCGGTCTGCTGACGGTCGCCGACGGTAAGCGCGGCGACGTCCCCATCACGGCTGCCGCTTACGCCCAGGCTCTGGTCGGCGAGACGGCAACTCCCTGGGGGCCGGTCGCCGGGCTCGGGGCCGACGCCTTCACCGCCAACCCACTGCTCGGCCGCGACGCGCTCGAGCCACTTGTCGCGGCCGCTGCTGAGGCCGGGGCCGGAGTCTTCGCCCTGGTGCGGACCAGTAACCCCGGGGCCGCCGACGTCGAGGATCTGCCGGCCCCCGACCGGCCTCTGCACGAGCGCCTGGCGCAACTGGTGGATGGCTTCGCCGCGCGGCTCGCCGGCAGCGGCGGCGCGAGCGGCATGGGGGCGGTGGTCGGGGCGACCGAGCCACAGCATCTGGAGCGGCTTCGCGAGCTGATGCCGCGTTCGATCTTCCTCATCCCGGGGGTCGGAGCGCAGGGCGGGCAGCCGCAGCTCCTCGGCCCCGCCTTCGCACCGGGTCGCGCCTACGGATTGGTCGCGGCGTCCCGTAGCATTGCCGCCGATTCCGACCCCGCAGCGGCCGCCGAGCGGCTCCGGGCGGCGGTCTGGGAGGTCTCATGAACCAGCGCTCCTCAGCTCCCGCCCGGGCCATCGCCGTCGCCGCCCTCTTCTGTGGCTTCGTGCTGGTGATCGCAATCGTCGTAGGCTCGCTGGGCGGAGGGGACGACGCCGGCCGTAGCTCGAATGGTCGGCAACAGGCGGGGAAGGCTGCCGATGGCGGCAACGGCGGACCGGACAGGGCACCGAAGTCTTACGTCGTCCAGAACGGCGACACGCTGACCTCGATCGCCCACCGCACCGGTGTCTCGGTCGCCCGCATCCAGGAACTGAACCCGGGCGTCGACCCGCAGATTCTCGTCTCGGGCGAAAAGCTGAAGCTTCGGTGAGCAAGGCCCAGCGTCGCATCGCGGCCC
>DASTYR010000029.1:0-3731 GCA_035764795.1 Solirubrobacterales bacterium
GTCGGCGCGCTCGCGCAGCGGCGCGAGGCGTTCCCGTTCCTCGCGGATTCCGTCGACGATCCGGCCGCTGCGTGCCAGCGGGTGGCGGCGGCGGGTCTCCTTGTAGCGATCGAGCAGCGTCTCCTCGTCGGCCTCGAGGAAGAGCACCTTCGGCTCGAGCCCCTCCCCCTCCAGCTCGTCGAGGACCTGGACGAGGTCGTCGAAGTAGTCGCCGCCGCGCACATCGGAGACGACCGCGGCCCGCTCGACGCCGCTGCCCTCGTGGCGGAAGAGCTCGCCGAGGCTGCCGATCATCCGCGGCGGCAGGTTGTCGACGCAGAAATAGCCGCCGTCCTCGAAGGCCGCGATCGCCTCCGACTTGCCCGCCCCCGAGTGGCCGGTGATGACGACGAGGTCGACTTCTTTGCGGCCCGGCATCGTCAGCCGATCCTGTGCAGCTGCTCGTGGATCTCGCGGGCCAGCTTGCCGGGGACGCCGGGCACCGCCTCCAGCTCCTCGCGACTGGCGGCGAGGAACCGCTCCGGGGAGCCGAAGTGGCGCAGCAGGGCGCGCTTGCGGACCGGGCCGACACCGCGCAGATCGTCCAGCACCGAGCCGGTCATCGCGCGGTCGCGGCGGCCACGGTGGTGCTCAATCGCAAAGCGGTGCGCCTCGTCGCGCACCCGTTGCAGCAGCTTCGAGGCCTCCGAGTCGGCGGCGAGGTCGAGCGGCAGCGGCCGGCCCGGGACGAAGACCTCCTCCTCGCGCTTGGCCAGCGAGACGACCGTGGTCCCCCGCTCGACGAAGGGGGCGAGGACGCGCATCGCCGCCGCAAGCTGACCCTTGCCGCCGTCGACGACGACGAGCGAGGGGAGCGAGGCGAAGCTCTCGTCCCGCTTGCCGTCGTGGGGCGAGAGGTCGACCTGATCGAGGTAGCGGTTGACGCGACGGCCGAGCACCTCCTCCATCGAAGCGAAGTCGTCGGACCCGTTCTCGCGCGCCCCGCGCACTTTGAAGCGGCGGTAGTCCGCCTTCTTCGTCGCGCCGCCCTCGAAGACGACCATCGAGGCAACCGTGTGCTCGCCGCCGATGTTGGAAATGTCGAAGCCCTCGATCCGAACCGGCAGCTCGTCCATCCCCAGCGCCTCACGCAGGTCGGCGAGCGCGTCGACGCGGCGCTGGCGGCGGTGCTCGCGGCGCAGTCGATCCTGGTCGAGCGCGAGGCGGGCGTTGCGCTCGGCCAGCTCGCGCAGGCGGCGCTTGTCTCCGCGCTCGGCCACCCGCACCTCGACCGGGGCGCCGCGCCGCTCGCTCAGGGCCTCCGCCAGCAGCTCGGCTCGCGGGGCCAGGTAGGGCCCGACGACGATCGTCTTCGGCACCGCCGGCGATGCCGAGTAGTACTGGCCGATGAACTCCTCCGCCACCTCGGACGGCTCGCGTTCGGCCTGGTTGTCGAGGTAGAAGCTCTGCCGCTCGGCGAGGATGCCGTCGCGGACCTGGAAGACCTGGGCGTTGGCGTCGGCGCCCTCCACGGCGACGCCGATCAGATCCACGGCACCGACCGAGCCGCCGGCGACCTGTTGGCGCTCGAACAGCGACTGGATCGCCTTGAGGCGGTCGCGGTGGATCGCGGCGCGCTCGAACTCGTGCGCTGCGGCGGCCTCGTCCATCTTCACCTGCTCCCCCGCCTCGACCTGGCGGTAGCGGCCGGAGAGGAAGTCGACGATCGCGTCGATATTGCGGCGGTACTCCTCCCTGCTGACGTAGTCGACGCAGGGCGCCCCGCAGCGCTTTATGTAGTAGTCGAGGCAAGGGCTGCCGGAGCGGCGGCCGGGCTCGCGCCCCTCGCAGGTGCGGAACTGGAAGAGCTTGCCGAGCAGGTCAAGCGTCTCGCGCACCCGCTTGGCGCTCGAGAAGGGGCCGAAGTAAGCGCGGCCGCTGCGGTGCTTCTCCCGCGTGAAGTAGACGCGCGGGTAGTCCTCGTCGAGGCTGACGCAGACGTAGGGATAGGACTTGTCGTCGCGCAGGCGGATGTTGAAGCGCGGCCGGTGGCGCTTGATGAAGCTCTGCTCGGCTAGCAGCGCCTCTGCCTCGTTGGCGGTGGCGAGGAAGTCGATTCGCTCGATGCGGCTGGTGAGGCGCGGCTCGCCACCGGAGAAGTGCGAACCGACGCGCTTGCGGATCGAGCGTGCCTTGCCGACGTAGAGCAGGTCGCCGCGGGCGTCGTAGAACAGGTAGATGCCCGGCGAGTCGGGCAGCTTGCTGCGCTGCGCCGCGATCCGCTCGGCGCGCGTGGGTTGTTTCCCCTGCCGGTCAGTCATCGAGCAAAGGGTAGGCTCCTGGCCACCCGGCCAAACCCAACGCAGAGGGAGATGGAGAGTCGATGCCCACCGAGACCTTGAACCCGCCTGAGCTACAGACGCTTCGAATCGAGGTCGACGGCAAGATCGGCACGCTGACCCTCGACCGGCCGGACGCGTTCAACGCGATGAGCCCGGAGATGATCGGCGAGCTGACGATCGCCTTCTCGTGGCTGGCCGACCAGGCGCCGCTGCGAGCGCTGATCATCACCGGATCGGGGAAAGCCTTCTGCGCGGGCGGTGACGTCAACTGGTTCAAGGGCGGGGTCGAAGACAAGTCGATCGACCTGCCCTCGCAGGTCAGGCGCGGGGCTGAGGTCCTGCACCAGGCGATCGTCGACCTGCGTCGCATCCCCTATCCGGTGATCGCCGCGGTCAACGGGCCGGCGGCCGGGGCCGGGTTCTCGCTGGCACTCGCCTGCGATACGCGGATCGCCTCCGAGGCGGCCTTCTTCGCCCCCGCCTACGGGCGGATCGGCGCCTCGCCAGACGGCGGCATGACCTACTTCCTGCCCCGGGTCGTCGGGCCGAGCCGGGCGCTGGAGATCCTTCTCAACGACCCCAATATGAACGCCGAGAGCGCCCTGGCGGAAAAGATCGTCGCCGAGGTGGTTGCACCCGACGCACTGCTGGAGCGAGCGCGCGCCAAGGCGGAGAAGCTGGCGGCCAAGGCGCCCCACTACGTGCGGATGGCGAAACTGCTCGTCGGTCAGAGCATCGAGAATCGCCTGGCCGACCACCTGCAGCTCGAGCGCCACGGGATCGCCGACAGCATGGCTACCGAGGACCTGCGCAACGGCGTAGCCGCTTTCTTCGGCGGTGAGGAGCCGGTCTTCGAGGGCCACTGAGCCGTCGTTCGGTTTCCCGCAACGGTTTGCGGTTAGATTCCTTGCGAGCCTCGTCGTCAACGGAAAGGAATCACGGATGAAAAAGATCGCCGCTTTCCTCGCCCTCGCACTCGCCTCGCTCGCCCTCGTCGCCTGCGGCGGAGACGACGACGACGGACCCACCACTACGACGGACACGGGCGCAGCCAACGGTGCCGCGACCAACGGCGGAGGTGGCGGTGGCCAGGGCGGCGGCTCGACGCTCGCGATCGAGGCCGACCCGAGCGGCGGCCTCGCCTTCACCAGCGACAACCTCGAAGCCGAAGCCGGCCAGGTCACCGTCGAATTCGAGAACCCGCAGCCGGTCGGCCACGACGCCGACATCGAAGATTCGAGCGGCAAAGTCCTCATCGACACGGAGATCGTCACCGAAAGCTCCGACACGGCGACGGGGAACCTGAAACCGGGCAAATACGTCTTCTTCTGCTCCGTGCCCGGCCACCGCGAAGGCGGCATGGAGGGAACGCTGACGGTCAAATAAGGGGGCGCCGCGAGAGGCGCATCC
>DASTYR010000030.1:0-3969 GCA_035764795.1 Solirubrobacterales bacterium
TCAGCCTCGCCGGTCACGCGCTCTACACCGGCGTCGTAGTCAAGCTGGTTCAGGACGTTCGCGACGGCCGCCGCGACAGCAACGTCGGCGACCTCTTCTCGGCGGCGGCGCCTGCGATCGGCTCCCTGATCGTCTTCACGATCCTCTACACGCTCGGGGTGGCGCTTGGCTTCCTGTTGCTGGTCGTGCCTGGCCTGATCCTGCTGACGATCTGGTCGCTCGGTCCGCCGGCGATCGTCGTCGAGCGAATCGGCCCCATGGACGCCTTCGGGCGCAGCCGCGAGCTCGTCAAGGGCGTCGGCTGGTCGGTCTTCATCGTCCTCTTCGTGACCTTCGTGATCGCCGCCGCTGTCGGCATCGCCGTGGGGGCGCTCGGCTTGGCCATCTCAGACGGAGCCGGCATCGCCTACCTCGCCAGCGTCGTCGCAAGCGCGCTGACCGCGCCGATCGCCTCGCTCGCCGTCGCGATTATGTACTTCGAGCTCAGAGGTGGGCGCGAGGCCGACGCGGCGATCGCCGAGCCGCCGACTGCCCCCTCCGCCTGAGGGCTAGCTGCCGACCCGCGCGCCTTGGCGCGCCGCCTTCTGGCGCCGCGTCTTGTCCAGCTCCAGCTTGCGTAGCCGCACCGACTGCGGGGTCACTTCGACGCACTCGTCGTCGCGCAGGAACTCGAGCGCGGCCTCGAGCGAGAGCCGTTTCGCCGGTGAGAGGCGGACCAGCACGTCGGCGCTGGCGGCCCGCATGTTGGTCTGCTGCTTTTCCTTGATCGCGTTGACGTCGAGATCCTCGGCGCGGGCGTTTTCGCCGACGATCATCCCCTCGTAAACCTCCTCGCCCGGCCCGACGAAGAGGGTGCCGCGGTCTTGCAGGCTGAGCAGCGCATAGCTGGCGCTGGCGCCACGGCGGTCGGCGACGAGCGAGCCGGTCGCCCGCGTGCGCAGCTCACCCGCCCAGGGCTCCCAGCGCTCGAATACGTGATGCAGGAGGCCCGCACCGCGCGTCTCGGTCAAGAACTCCGTGCGCAACCCAATTAGGCCTCGGGCAGGCACCAGGTACTCCATCCGCACCCAGCCGGTGGAGTGGTTCGCCATCTGCTCCAGCCGGCCCTTGCGCCCGGCGAGCAGCTGGGTGACGGCGCCGACGTGCTCCTCGGGCACGTCGATTGCCAGGCGCTCGACTGGCTCGTGCAGCTTGCCTTCGATCTCCCGCGTGATCACCCGCGGCTGCCCGGCCGTCAGCTCGAAGCCTTCGCGCCGCATCATCTCCAGCAGCACGACCAGCTGCAGCTCGCCGCGGCCCTGTACCTCCCAGGCGTCGGGTCGCTCCGTGTCGCGGACCCGGATCGAGACGTTGCCGACCAGCTCCGCATCGAGCCGGGCGCGGATCTGGCGCGCGGTCAGCTTGTCGCCCTCGGTGCCGGCGAGGGGCGAGGTATTGATGCCGACCACGATCGAGAGCGACGGCTCGTCGACCGAGATCACCGGCAGCGGCCGCGGGTCGGATGGATCGGCGAGGGTCTCGCCGATCGTCACCTCGGCGAGGCCGGCGACGGCGATGATCTCGCCGGGACCGGCCTCCTCGGCGGCGACGCGGTCGAGCGCCTCGGTCACGTAGAGCTCGCTGACCGTCGCCCGCTCGACGCGGCCGTCGGCGCGGCACCAGGCGATCGGCTGGCCGTTGCGCACTTTCCCGTTGCGGACGCGGCAGAGGGCCAAGCGGCCGACATAGGGATCGGCGTCGAGGTTGGTGACGTGCGCCTGGAAGGGATGCTCGGGCTCGTGCTCGGGAGCGGGGATCCGCTCCAGCATCAGGTCGAGCAGCGGCGAGAGGTCGGTCCCCTCGACGCCCTCCTGCAGCGATGCCCAGCCCGCTTTCGCATTCGTGTAGACGATCGGGAAGTCGATCTGCTGGTCGTTGGCGCCGAGCTCGAGAAAGAGCTCGTAGACCTCGTCGACGACCTCGCCGATGCGGGCATCGGGGCGGTCGACCTTGTTGACGACGAGGATCGTCGGCAGCCCGGCCTCGAGCGCCTTGCGTAGTACGAACCGGGTCTGGGGAAGGGGACCCTCGGAGGCGTCGACGAGGAGCAGCACCCCATCGACCATCGTCAGCCCGCGCTCCACCTCGCCGCCGAAGTCGGCGTGCCCAGGCGTGTCGACGATGTTGAGCTTGACGTCGTGGTAGCGGACGGCGGTGTTCTTGGCGAGGATCGTGATGCCCTTCTCCCGCTCGAGGTCCATCGAGTCCATGACTCGCTCGGCGACGTCCTGGCCCTGGCGAAAGGCACCGCTCTGCCAGAGCATCGCGTCGACCAGGGTCGTCTTGCCGTGGTCGACGTGGGCGACAATCGCAATATTGCGGAGATCTTCTCTGGTGGCCATCTCGCGGCAGGGTAGGGGGCAGGCAAAGAAGAGGCCCGCCGGAGCGGGCCTCGGCACTACTAAGAGCGGTGTGCGACTACGAAGTCTGCTGCACCTGAGCGGCGGCTGGGCCCTTGGGGCCTTCCTCCGACTCGTAGCTGACCTTCGAGCCCTCGGTCAAGGACTTGAAGCCCTCGCCCATGATCGCGCTGTGATGCACGAAGACGTCCTTCGAGCCATCGTCGGGCGTGATGAACCCGTAGCCCTTGTCGTCGCTAAACCACTTGACAGTTCCAGTTGGCATTTCTTGCCTCCACTTCATGTGCTGCGAACGCGGCACATGCAGTGAAGCAACGACGCGCGAGCGCTAGACACAACTTTTTGCCGGACTCCTATCCGACCTAACGCCGGGGACCGTAGCAGGGAGCGCCGTCGCGAGCGGGCCTCGCGGCCGTGACGTTCGTCCATGTTCGGTGTAGCGGGGAGGCCGATGGATAACTTGGAGGACATGAGCGCAGGGCGCACTGGTCGTCGCCGGATCGCGGCCGGCGTTGGCGCCGGCCTGGCTGCCTGCGCGCTGCTGCCGGCTCCCGCGGTGAGCGCAGCGACCGTCGCTGCCGTCGCCGAGCCCGCCCGCGGGCCGATCGTCGCCGGCGAGGCGATCGTCCGCTTCGAGCCCGGTGCCTCGAAGGCCCAGCGCCAGGACGCGCGCGGCGCGGCCGGGGTCGAGTTCGAGGCTCAGCTGTTGCTGCCGAGGGCCCAGTTGGTCGAGGTCGAGGGCACGGTGGGCACTGCGGTGCGGCGCCTGCGGCACCAGCCAGGGGTCGCGTACGCCCAGCCCAACTATCGCTACGAGGCGACGGCGACGCCGCCGCCGGACGACACTTTCTTTGGCCAGCTCTGGGGTCTCTCCGACCCCGCCCTGCCCGACCCCGGCGTGAGCGCGCTCGAGGCGTGGGGAGAGAGCGAAGGGGCCGGCCAGACGATCGCCATCGCGGACACCGGTGTCGATCTCACCCATCCCGACCTGGCGGGCAACCTCTGGTCTAACCCGGGCGAGCTGCCGATCGCCGACGGTCTGGACACCGATGCCAACGGCAAGGTCGACGACATTCACGGCTATGACTTCGTCGACGACGAAGGCGACCCGGACGAGTACGAATTCCACGGCACCCACGTCGCCGGTACCGCCGCCGCGATTGCCGACAACGGCAAAGGCATCGCCGGTGTCGCCCCCGCCGCCGAGATCATGGCCGTCCGCGTCCTCGACGGCGACGGCAGCGGCAGCAGCGTCACGGTCGCGAACGGCATCGCCTACGCGGCGGAAAACGGCGCCGACGTGATCAACCTCAGCCTCGGCGGTCCGGCGGACGAAGGGCTGGGGGACAAAGCGATGTCCGACGCGGTGGACGTCGCCGCCGCCGAAGACTCCATCGTCGTCGCGGCAGCCGGCAACGACGGGGTCGACACCGACGACGATCCGCAGACGCCCTGCGTCCTGCCGCAGGCCAACCTGATCTGCGTCGCGGCGCTTACGCAGGCCGGCGCCCTGGCCGGCTTCTCGAACCACGGCGCCGTCTCGGTCGATATCGCCGCACCCGGCACGAAC
>DASTYR010000031.1:0-2245 GCA_035764795.1 Solirubrobacterales bacterium
GTGGGCAAGGAGCTTGCCCGAGTCGGCGGCGATGAGGTTGGCTTCGGCGGTGGCCTGTTTGCGACCGCGATAGAGGACGTTCGCGTCGCAGAGGACGCGGCCGGTGTCGCGGGTGATCGGGCGCACCAGCTTCACCTCGAGCGACAGGGTCGTGTAGGCCTTGCCGGCCTCGAGGGTCGTGTGGACGGCGCAGCCGAGTGCCGAGTCGAGCAGGGTCGCCGCGTAGCCGCCGTGGACGACGCCGATCGGGTTGTAGTGCTCCTCGCCGGGCTCGCCCTCGAAGACGGCCCGCCCCTCCCCCAGCTCGATCGGTCGCATCCTCATCGTCACCGCGATCGGTGGCGGCGGCAGCTCGCCCGCGACGATCGCCCGCATGTACTCCATGCCGGTCATCGTCGCCCCGGCCGCTGCGGTCGGCACGGGGTCCTGCCAGACCAGATTGCGGCTGCGCGAGGTCTCCGGGCTGGCGGCGGCAAAGGCCTCCGCCGCCTCGACGGCGTCGCGGGCGCCGACCGCGACGCCGCCATCGGACTGCGCCGGGCTGACGCTCATCGGCGCGCTCGGCGGCGCTCGCTGGAGGCCCCAGGGGCTGCAGCGCGACTTGCGGGGTAGTGCAGGTCGGCGGTGATCTCCGCCTGGCTTATCGCGATCCGGGGTGGCTTCGAGCGGTTATGGCTCCTATGCCTCGAGATCAGCTTCATCGCTGGGCCTCCAATCGGGCTTGTCTCTAGTGAGTTGCACGAAGCAACTCCTGTATGGCGACCCTAGCGCAGTCAGTTGCTTCGTGCAACCCAATGTGAGATGATCACACTCGTGCTGCGCCACGACTATCCGGGACAGGTCTGCTCGATCGCCAAGGCGTTGGAAGTGATCGGTGAGCGCTGGTCGCTGCTGATCGTGCGCGACGTGATGAACGGCAGGCGGCGCTTCGACGACCTGCAGAAGGGGCTGGGGATCGCCCGCAACGTCCTCTCCACGCGCCTGCAGCGCCTGGTCGAGGAGGACATCCTCGAGCGGCGGCCCTACCAGGAAAGCCCGCCGCGCTACGAGTACTTCCTGACCGAGAAGGGCCTCGACCTGTGGCCGGCGCTTGTCGCCTTGCTCGCTTGGGGCGACCGCTACTCCCCCTACCCCGACGGGCCGCCGATGCTGATCGTCCACAAGGAGTGCGGCGGACGGGTCAGCGATCGCGGTGTCTGCGAGAGCTGCGGCAAGACCTTGCACGCGCGCGACGCACGGGCGCTGCCGGGACCGGGCGCCGAGGCGCTAGCTTTGGCCGCACAGTCCAGCGAGTAGAGGAGCGAGATGGCGACGGCGGCGGAGCTTCAGGTCCGAGACAAAATCTTCATCGGCGGCGAGTGGGTCGAGCCGGAGGGCGGCGAGCGGATCGAAGTCATCGACCCGACCAGCGAGGAGCCGATCGGGTCGATCCCGGCCTGCGGCGCTGCCGACGCCGATCGCGCCGTTCGCGCGGCTCGCCAGGCATTCGACTCGTGGTCGCAGACGCCTCGCGGGGAGCGCGCCGGCTACCTGGAGGCGATTGCCGCCGGCCTCGGCGAGCGCTCCGACGAGATCGCGGCGACGATCGCGGCCGAGCTCGGAATGCCGCTGAAGCTGAGCAAGATCATCCAGGCCGGCCTCCCAACCGCTCAGTTCGCGGCGATGCCGAAGCTGATGGAGGAGGTCGCCTGGGAGGAGGAGATCGGCAACTCGCGCGTCCTACGGGAACCGGTCGGCGTGCTCGGCGCGATCACCCCTTGGAACTACCCGCTCAACCAGATCGCCGCCAAGGTCGCCCCGGCGCTCGCCGCCGGCTGCACGGTCGTGCTGAAGCCGAGCGAGGTCGTGCCGCTCAACGCCTTCATCCTCGCCGAAGTGATCGAGGCTGCCGGCCTGCCGCCGGGCGTCTTCAACCTGGTGACCGGGACCGGTCCCGTCGTCGGCGAGGCGATCGCCGGCCACCCCGGCGTCGACATGGTCTCCTTCACCGGCTCGACCCGGGCCGGCCGTCGCGTCTCCGAGCTCGCCGCGGCGACCGTCAAGCCCGTCGCGATGGAGCTCGGCGGCAAGTCGCCGAACGTGATCCTCGACGACGCCGACCTCGCCCAGGCCGTCCCCGACGGGGTCGCCAAGTGCTTCCTCAACTCGGGCCAGACCTGCAGCGCCCTGACCCGGATGCTCGTCCCCCGCGAGAAGCTGGACGAGGCAGAGCGACTTGCGACCGAGACGGCCGAGGCGTTCACCC
>DASTYR010000032.1:0-9893 GCA_035764795.1 Solirubrobacterales bacterium
TTCCACCCGGCGGTCGTGCTCGGTCGGCGTCAACCCTGCCTGCGGGTTATCGTCGTCGTGCATGGGAGCTCATACCTCCTGTGCCACGCCCCCGGCTGTTCCACCAGCGCGGGGGCACTTTTCTAGGTCCCGGCTAGGGTAGCAGAATCGTAGATACCCCTCTACGGGCTAGCTGTCGCGCGCCTGAGGATCTGGGCGACTCGGGTGAAATGCAGGCCGGTCTCCTTCGCGATGTCGCGCATCGAGAGGCCCGCCGCCTGCGCCTCCTCGAAACGCTTGCGACGGGTCGCGCGAAGCTCCTCAAGGCGCTCCTGGCCTCGCTCGAAGTCGGTCTGCGCTCGCCGGACGGCTTTCCGCGCCTTGGCCTCTGCGTCTCCCGGCATCGCGGTCGGAGCCTATTCGTCCCGCAGATGTGACCTCGATGTGACCACGAGGCGCGGGAACGGCTCGGAATCGCCCGGAGGGCGACGGAACGGAGAATCAGGCCGAGGCCGCGCAATCGGCTCTGCGATGGGCAAAGCCCGGCCTTCTCCGGCAAGCAGCGGAACGCGCCCGACAGGATTCGAACCTGTGACCTTCGGTTTCGTAGACCGACGCTCTATCCAACTGAGCTACGGGCGCGGGATCGGGGAGAAGGCCCCGGCGCAGGATTCTACGGGTCCCGGCGGGGCGTTGGGCTCAGTGGCCCTCGAATTCGGCGTGGCCGGGGCCCTTCTCGAGGAAGGTCCTGACGGCGCGTTGGAGGTCCTCGGTGGCGAAGAGGTCGGCTGCGTCGGTGCGGACCGCCTCGTCGGCGGCGGGAATGCCGCCTTCGCGGTAGCGGCGGAGGATGTGCTTGGTCATCGCGTGGGCCTTGGTCGGACCCGAAGCGAGCTCAGCGGCGTAGGCGCGGGCGTTGTCGTCGAAGCCGTCGTCGTCTAAGACGACGTTGACGACGCCCCAGCGCTCCATCTCCTCGGCGCCGAAGAGGGCGCCGCTCATCACGAAGTGGCGGGCGCGGCCGCTGCCGGCGCGCTCGGCGAGGCGCTGGGTGCTGCCCATCGAAGGGGTCAGGCCGACGACTTTCTCGACCAGGCCGAACCGGGCCGAGCGGGCGGCAAGGATCAGGTCGCAGCCGAGCGCCAGCTCGAAGGCCGCCGTCAGGGTCAGCGCGTGGGCGGCGAAGACGACCGGCAGCGGCAGCGCTTCGACCCGCTCCACGAGCCCGATCAGCTCGTCCCAGAGCCTGCTCCCCTCCTCGGGCGTCAGCCCCTCGAACTCGTGCACGTCGACGCCGCCCGAGACTGCCCGTCCGTCTGCCCGGAAGAGCAGCGCCCGCGGCAGGTCGGCCTCGACCGCGTCGACCGCCCCGCGAAGCCCCTCGAACATCGCCTTGTCGAAGAGATTCAGGGGCGGGCTATCGAAGCTGGCGACGGCCAGTCCGCCCTCGCGCTCGAGCCGCACGGCGCTCCCGATCCGCCGCCCGCCTGCTCTTTCAGCCGCAGGTGCCAGTCGATGGTCGCGACGGCGACCCGCTCGCCCTCCCCGTCCACCATCTCCACCTCGCACGGGAACTCGACCTTGCCCTCCGCCTCGAGCGTCGCCAGCGCCTCGTCCTTGGCGATGCCCAGCTTCGCCGTCGCCTCGATCGGGCCCCTGGCGATCCGCTCGTAGGAGATCTCGGCACTGCGCGCCAGTGGCGTCACGTCGGCCAGCCGCTCGGCGAAGGCGCCGACGAAGGCCGCCCCCGAGGCCGTCTCGGCGACCGTGAAGAGCGCGCCGGCGTGCTGGGAGCCGACGTGGTTGGTCAGCTCGACCCGCTCGGGCAGCCGCGCGACCGCCTCCCCCTCGCCTATGCGCGTGACCTCCAACCCAAGGTGCCCGGCGAAGGGCACCGCCTGGGTCATCCCCTTGGCGATGACATCGAAGTCGGTCATCGCCGAGACCCTATGGCACCCGGTGCACCTCGAACAGGTTGGTCCCCAGGCCGTGATCGGGCAGTCCGGCGACGATCCCGATTAGCTCTCCCGACGAGGCGACGCCGTGGCGGACGGCCAGCTCGGCGCAGTGTTCGAGCACCTCGCGGATTTCGGTCTCGTGTTCGCTGTGAACCGCGGTAACACCGAAGAGCAGGCTGAGCCGTCGCACCGTCTCGAGCCGCGGCGAGACCGCAAGCACCGGAACGTTCGGACGATGGGCGGAGACGAGCCGGGCGCTGCGGCCGCTCACGGTCGGCACGACGAGCGCCGCCAGGTTGAGCCGGTAGACGGCACCGACCGCGCTTTGGGCGACCGAGTCGGCGACGTCCTGGGTCGCCTGGTCGGTGCGCCCGAACAGCCACTCGCCGTAGCGCAGGTCGGGCTCGGTCGCGCGAGCGATCTGGTCCATCGTCTTCACCGCCTCGATCGGGTGACGGCCAATCGCCGTCTCCTCGGAGAGCATCACCGCGTCGGTGCCGTCGTAGATCGCATTGGCGACGTCGGTCACCTCGGCCCGGGTCGGACGTCGCTCGGTCACCATCGAGGCCAGCATCTGGGTCGCCGTGATCGCCGGCTTCGAGCGGCGGCCGGCGGCCCGAATCAGCCGCTTCTGCACGACCGGCACCTCGGCCAGCGGCAGCTCGATGCCGAGATCCCCTCGCGCCACCATGATCCCGCCGCTCGCCGCTTCGACGATCTCCTCGGCGTTCTCGGCCGCCTGGCGCTTCTCGATCTTGGCGATCAGCGGCAGGTCGGCGCCGAGGTTGCGGACGCGCGCCGCCACCGGCTCCAGGTCCGCCGCCGCTGAGACAAAGGAGACGGCGAGCAGATCGGCGCCGTGCTCGACCGCGAATTCGACCCAGGCGAGGTCGTCGTCGGTAGCGCTGCCGGCGGCCGTGGTCCCGGGGATGTTCATGCCCTTGTGCGAGGACAGCGTGCCGCCGACCTCGACCTCGCAGTCGACGCCGCCGTCGTCGAGGCGTCCCTCGCCCTCGGGCTCGCGCACCCGCAGCCGGATCGCCCCGTCGGCCAGATAGACCAGCTCGTCCTCATGCAGGGAGGCGACACCGGGCCAGTCGACCGGGATCGTCTCCGCGTCCCCCTCGATCTCGCGCGGGGTCAGCTGCACGTGCATCCCGGTCTGCAGCTCGGCGACGTCGCCGCGCAGCTCGCCGATCCGCAGCTTCGGACCCGGCAGGTCGCCGAGGATTGCCACCTCGCGCCCGACCTGCTGTGAGGCCGCACGGATCGCCTCGATCGTGCGCGCGTGGCGGTCGCGGTCGGCGTGGGAGAAGTTAAGCCGCAGGACGTCGACCCCCGCCTCGAGCAGGCGAGGCAGGACATCCTCGCCCCAGCTCGCCGGGCCAACCGTGGCGATGATCTTGGTGCGCCGCCCGTACATGGCTCACATGAATGTAGAGGCTGGCCAGAACGGCTCGCCCGTGTGGAAGACTCGCGCGGTGACTCAGCTGGCCGAGACGCTCCCCGAGGGCCTGGTCGGCGAGGCGCCCGCCTCTCCGGCAGGACCGATCGATGCGGCCCTCGCCGCCGCCATGCCGGCACCTCCCGCGATCGCCCAGCCGCGGCTGCTACAGACCCTCCGCTTCAACCAGCGCCAGATCCAGTTCGTCTTCGGCGCGCGGCGCCAGCTCGGCGAGGTCTTCGCGATGAACGGGGTCGTCTCGGGCGGCCCGGTGATCACCAGCCATCCCGATCATGTCCGCTCCCTCTTCACCGCCAAGCCGGAGCAAGCGCCATCGCTGACCGGAGAGTCGCCGCTGCGGCCGATCCTCGGCCCCAACTCCGTCCTCACCGCAGTCGGCCCGCGCCACATGCGACAGCGCAAGCTGCTGCTGCCGCCATTCCACGGCGAGGCTGTCGAGCAGTACTCGCAGCTGATCAGCGACGCGACCGAAAGGGAGATCGACGGCTGGCCGGTCGGCGAGCCGTTCGCGCTGGCGCCGCGAATGCAGGCGATCACGCTCGACGTGATCATGGCCGGCATCTTCGGCATCGAGGGCCGGCCGGAACGCGGCACGCCGGAGCACCGCCTGCGGGCGACGATCAAGCGACTAGTCAACGCCTCGACCTGGCCCACCGCACAGATCGGCGAGCTGATCAACATCGGCCGCGAGGAGGCCGTCGGGCCGATGCGGGCCGCGATCGGCGTCCTCGACCGTGCCACCTACCCGGTGATCGAAGCCCGCCGCCGCGCCGACCTGGGCGAGCGCCGCGACATCCTCTCGCTGCTGCTCCAGGCCCGCACCGAGGAGGGTGAGGCGATGGACGACAAAGAACTGCGCGACGAGCTGCTCACGCTCGTCCTCGCCGGACACGAGACGACCGCCAACTCGCTTGCCTGGACCTGGGAGCGACTGGTCCGCACGCCGACCGCGCACGAGCGGCTGCTGGACGCGGTGCGCTCAGACCAGGCGGCCGCCGAGACGATCGAGGCGACGATCGTCGAGGCGATGCGATCGCGGCCGGTCATTCCGATGATCGGCCGACGCGTCACTGTGCCGTGGCGCCTCGGCGCTTACGCCGTCCCCGCCGACACGCCGGTCGCGATGAGCATCCTCCTCGTCCACCATCGCGAGGATCTCTATCCCGAGCCCTTCGCCTTCAAGCCGCAGCGCTGGCTCGATCGCAAGCCGGGGACCTATGAGTGGATTCCCTTCGGCGGCGGCATCCGCCGCTGCCTCGGCGCCGCCCTCGCGATGGCGGAGCAGCGCGTCGTCCTCGAGGCAATGGCGCGACGCCTCGACCTCGAGGCCGCCGAGCCTGAGCCCGAGCGCGCCAGGCACCGCAACGTGACGATGATCCCGGCCAACGGGGCGCGTGTCGTCATCCGCTCGCGCCGCTGAGCGCAACGGAGAGGGAGGGATTCGAACCCTCGAGAGAGCTTGCGCCCCCTACTCGCTTAGCAGGCGAGTGCCTTCAGCCACTCGGCCACCTCTCCGGACACGAAAACCATAGCGACGGCTCCGGGATGTGGCGAAGCTAGGCTCGTCTCCGTGAACCAGACCACCGAGCAGTCCCACGCCCGCTACGAGGAGATCTTCGCCGATGTCGAGGCGCCGTTCGCCTTCGTCGATCTCGACGCGATGGAGGCAAACGGCAAGGCCATGCTCACGCGTGCCGGCGACAAGCCGATCCGGGTGGCGAGCAAGTCGCTGCGCTGCCGGGCGCTGCTCGAGCGGGTCCTAGGCAGCGACGCGCGCTTCCGGGGGTTGATGACCTTCACCCTGCCCGAGACGCTGTGGCTTGCCGAGCGGGGATTCGAGAACCTGCTGCTCGCCTACCCGACTGCCGACAGGGGAGCGCTCGGCGAGCTGGCCCTGCGCTCGGCCGCCCACCCCGAGGGAGCGCCGATCGTGATGGTCGATTGCGTCGAGCACCTGGACGCGATCGAGTCGGTGCTCGGCGCGGATGCCGCGCCGGTCCGGACCTGCATCGACGTCGACGCGAGCTGGTGGGCCTTCGGGGGACGCCTCAAGGTCGGCCCGAAGCGATCGCCGGTCCATACGGTCGAGCAGGCCGTCTCGCTGGCGCGCGAGATCGACCGCCGGCCGCAGGTCGAGCTGGTGGCGCTGATGGCCTACGAGGGCCAGATCGCGGGGGTGGGCGACCGGCCGCCGGGGCGGCGACTGCGCGGCGCGGCGATCCGCTGGATGCAGAGGCGCTCCGCGGCCGAGCTGGCCGAGCGGCGCGCCGCCATCGTCGCCGCCGTCCGTGAGCTCGCGCCGCTGGAGATCGTCAACGGCGGCGGCACCGGCAGCCTCGAGCTGACCGGCGCCGAGCAGGCCGTGACCGAGGTGACCGCCGGCTCGGGCTTCTTCGCGCCCGCGCTCTTCGACCACTACAGCCGCTTTTCCCTCACCCCGGCCGCCGGCTTCGCGCTGCCGATCGTGCGCAAGCCGACCCCTGGCACCGCGACGGCACTGGGCGGGGGCTACCTGGCATCGGGGAGCGGCGAGCCGGCACGGCTACCCGTCCCGTGGCTGCCAGAGGGCCTGCAGCTCGACGCCGAGGAGGGCGCCGGCGAGGTACAGACGCCGCTGCTCGGGCCGGCCGCAGCGGCGCTCGAAGTTGGCGACCGCGCATACTTCCGTCACGCCAAGGCCGGTGAGCTCTGCGAGCGCTTCGACGCCCTCCATCTCATAGAGGCCGGCGAGATCGTCGACGTCGTGCCGACCTACCGGGGCGAGGGCAAAACGTTTCTCTAATCGACGAGTGCTCCCTTTCCGTGCCTATAGAGCGGAAAGGGAGCACTCGTCACTGCCCGAGCACGCGCGCCGCGTACTCGTTGGTGAAGACGCGGTTGGGGTCGAGCTCGTTGCGGACCACCTGGAAGCGCTCCCACTCCGGGTAGAGCGGTGCCAGCGTCGCCGCCGTCTGGAAGTGGCGCTTGCCCCAGTGGGGGCGACCGCCGTACTCGCGCATGATCCCCTCCACCGCTTCGAAGTAGGGGCGCCACTCCATGCCGCGGTACTGGTGCACGGCGATGTAGGCAGTCTCGCGCTCGTACGAGGGGCTGAGCAGGGCGTCGTCGCCGGCGGCCACACGGACCTCGATCGGAAAGAAGACCGGATAGCGGTTGGCGCGTACCCACTCGATCGTCCGCCGCACCGCCTCGGGACCGTGCTCGCGCGGCACGCCGTACTCCATCTCGGTGAAGCGGACGCGGCGCTCGCTGGCGAAGACACGGTCGCTGCGATCGATCGTCCGCCCACCCGAGGCAAGGCGCCCGGCGAGTCGCGAGAGCGGGGGAATCGCCCGCGGGAACGATTTACCCGTCGCCGCCAGGGCGCCCAGCGCCCAGTTCTCCAGCACGACGTCGTTGAGCGTCCCCGCAAGCCGTCCACGCGGGCGCGGCGGCCCGTCGACGCGGTTGCGCTCCAAGACAAGCGCGGAGTCGCTGTAGGGAAAGGTGAAGAGCTCGAAGTGGTCGTGGGCGAGCGCCCGCTCTTCGAAGCTGTCGAGTACCTCTTCGCGCGGCAAGGGAGCGTCGACCCGCTCGAGCGTGAACGCCGGCACGCAGCGCAGCGTCACCGACGAGATCGCCCCGAGCGACCCGACGCCCACCCGGGCGGCTCGCAGCAGCTCAGGCTGGGATCTGTCGAGCCGCCTCAGCTCGCCGGTTCCCGTCACGAGCTCGATCGCCTCTACCTGGGCGGAGATATTGCGGAGGCGCGCGCCGGTGCCGTGAGTCCCGGTCGAGATCGCGCCGGCGATCGTTTGCCGATCGACATCGCCAAGGTTCTCCATCGCCAGCCCGAGGCGGCTCAGCTCCCGGTTCAGATCGGCAAGCACCGTCCCGGCTCCCACCTCGACGAGGCAAGAGGAGCGATCGGCATCGATCAGGCCGCTCAGCGCGGCGACGTCGATTGCCACGTCGTCGGTCAGCGCGGTGCCGGTGAAAGAGTGGCCGGCGCCCAGAACGCTCACCGTCCGCTTGGCCTCGGCCGCGTCGGTGATGACTGCCGCCAGCTCCTCGCGATCGCGGGGCGACACCAGTCGCGCCGGGTGGCATTCCTGGTCCCCCGCCCAGTTCCCCCACCTGTCGCTCATGACCTCAACCTAGCTGGGCCGGCCTCACCTCGTCCGTCGGAAGCATGTCCTCTGCCCTACCGGCAAACGGCGGCGAGGTCAGGGCCCGGTACGCGTAGGCCGAAGTGAGGAGGAGAAGGACGACGATCGCGATGCTGGGCGCCTCGTAACCCGCCGCGCTGGCACCGGCTCCGCCCGCCAGCGCCCCCATCATCTGCCCCGCGGCCCACGCCATATTCGACATGCCGGCCGCGAATCCCTGATCGAGGTCGGCGGCTTCCGCGGTCTCAGAGAGCATCGTCAGGGCCGGGGCAAAGCAGATGCCGGCACCGAGGGAGCCGAGGATGAGCGCCGACATGATCGCGACGAGGTCATGGGCGAGGCCGATCCCCACCATGGATACGGCGCAGATGCCGATCCCGACGACGAACGGAAAGCGACGGCCGACACGGTCCGAATAGCGACCTGCGGTCGGCGCCAGCACCGCCTCCAGGGCAGCGGCCGCGATGAAGCCCGCCGCAATCAGCGCGTGCCCTCCCCCCAGCTCGTCGATCCGCAGCGGCACCAGCACCTCAACCGCGCCGAACATCAGCGACGGCACGGCGACGAAGGCAGTCGCGATTAGCACCGGGCGGGCGACCAGGGCAGTCGCGATCGCGCGGAGCGCCTGCTGCTGCCCCGGACCCGTGTCGGGGAGGCGTGAGGCGAATCCGGCGAGGACGAGCGCAATCCCCAGCACCCCTCCGAAAACCAGCTCCGTCCCGACCTCGCCGGCGAGCGCGCCGAAGATCGGGCCGATCAGAGCACCGGCGATCGCAGTTCCCAGGGCAGTACCGATCACCGACCCGCGCCGCTCCGGCGGCGTTGAGGCAATCAGCCAGACCATTGCGCCGGACCAGATCAGGGCCCCGGAGACGCCTTGGGCGAAACGGGCCGCGTCAAGCAGCACGATGGCCTCCCCAAAGCCGAAGACGACGCTCGAGAGACCCAGCAACAGCAGACCGCCGATCACGGTGCGACGCGGTCCAACTCGGGTCGCGACGAAGCCCGCCGGCAGCGAGGCAAGCAGGGTGCCGGCAGCGTACGCCGCCGCCAGGATTCCAGCCTCGGCGTGGCTGAGGCCGAACTCCTCTACGTAGTCGGGCAGCAGCGGTGCGATCGCGGCATAGAACGCGACGTCGAAAAAGACGATGGCGGAGACGAAGAGCAGAAGCCTGCGCACCCGACCATCCAATCACCTCGACCCCTTAGCGCTCCACGCCTTTACGTCCATAGATTTGCGGCTAGCATCGACAGGGCGTGCCCAATCCTGCCCCGGAGGGGTGGCAGAGCGGTTGAATGCGGCGGCCTTGAAAGCCGTTGGGCGTCGTAAGGCGTCTCGTGGGTTCGAATCCCACCCCCTCCGCTCATAGAGCCGAATCCCGCTTCACAGAGCCGAAGCGGCCCTTCACGCGGGCCGTCGGCGAACCCGGTTGTCTCCGGCCGAATCCGGTTGGCTCGGTGGCAGCCGGTGGCACCACGGTGGCACAGAGGGCCTCGGGCAGACGATCCGAGTCCGCGGCTAGGGTCGCCGATCATGGGCGATTTCCCCTCGATGAAGGCAAAACGTCTCCTCGCGGCGTTGGAACGCAAGCCGCTCGGCTACCGCGTCGTGCGCCGATCGGGCTCGCATCGCCGCCTGGAGGCTCCCGGTCGTCCGGTCTTGACCTTCGCCTTCCACGACAAAGCGACGATCCCCTCCGGCCTGGTCCGCAAGATCCTTGTCCGAGACGCGGGACTTGCCGAGGACGAGGCACGGAAGCTACTCTGAAATGGAGGATCTGATGGAGACCGTGCGCGTCATCTACCACCACGAGAACGACGGCTGGTGGGCCGAGTCGCCCGACGTTGAGGGCTGGTCCGCTGCTGGCGACACCTACGCCGAGGTCGTCAAGCTCGCCGAGGAGGGCATCCCCTTTGCCCTCGGTCAGGACGCTGCCCTAGAGCACTACGTCCCCGCTGGCGAGCACGTCGCGGCCTAGCGAGCCCTACGGCTTCGTCCACGCGCTTCCAACTCTCTTGCGTAATTTTGCTTGACCGTTTAGCTTTTCTCTTTTTCGTTCCGGAGACATACCGCTTGAGTTCCGATAGGGGAGGAGTAGCGATGCGCGGCAAGAAGGCGATCGAGCGGATTCGGTGGACAGCGGTTCTTGGGCTCGTAATTCTGGGGACCGCCTCGGGAGCTGGTTCTGCTCAGGCATGTACCAGCAAATTCCTCCTCAAAGCCGGCGGCACCGGCTCGGGCGCTGGCCAGCTCTCGGCCCCGGGCGACATAGCGACTGATTCCAGCGGCAACGTCTGGGTTCTCGACACCAGCCACAACCGCGTCCAGAAGTTCAACTCCTC
>DASTYR010000033.1:0-4580 GCA_035764795.1 Solirubrobacterales bacterium
AGATCCTCGGCAAGCTGATGGGGTTGTAGCTCGGTCGCGAAGTTATGCTCGGCGCTTGAGCGGCGAGGGAGTCACCGTCCGTCGAGGCCAACACGCCGACGTGCCCACCGTGTTGGACCTCTGGGCACAGGCTCGGAGCGAGCATGCGACCACGGCCGACCGGGTCGAGGACGTCGAGCGCCTCGTCGACGACTCCCCGGCCGCCCTGCTGGTAGCCGAGCAGGACGGAGAGATCGTTGGAGCGCTGATCGCCGCCTGGGATGGGTGGCGGGGGAACATGTATCGGCTCGCTGTCCGTGATGGGCATCGGCGTGAGGGCATCGGGCTCGCGCTGACGCGGGCGGGCGAGGACTATCTGCGCCGCTGCGGTGCCAAACGGGTGACGGCTCTCGTCGCCTACGACGATGAGGTCGCGGGAGGATTCTGGGAGGCTGCCGGTTACCCCCTGGACCGCGAGATAGGCCGACGGGTGCGAAACCTGCAGGCCTTATGAACCCCACGGTCCGCTACGTCGACCCGTATGCGCCCCGCGGTCGCCTCTACCGCGCCTGGGCCGGCGTCGTCGCCTCGCCGCTCGGGCTGTGGCTGTCGCGGCACATCGGCTGGAAGGTCGATCCCTACCTGCTGAAGCTGACGGGCGGACGGCTCAGCATGGGGATCGCCATTCCGACCGGTCTGCTGGAGACGCGGGGGGCCCGGACCGGGTGCCCGCGGCAGAACGGGGTCATCTATTTCCACGACGGCGAGCGGGTGACGATCGTTGCCTCCAAGGCCGGCGCGCCGCAGCACCCGGCCTGGTTCCACAATGCGCGGACGAACCCCGACGTGCGGTTCGGCGGCCAGCCGTTCCGGGCCGAGGTGGTCGACGACGAGGCGGCCCGAGAGAGGCTTTGGCAGCTGGCCGATCGCGTCTTCCCGCCCTTTGCCACCTACCGTGCGAGCGCAGCTCGCGGCCGTCGCACCATCCCCATCCTGCAGCTGGTCCCCGCACCTGCGGGAGGCGGTGGTGATGAGCGGGCGTAGGATCGTCGGGAGGCAGGCCGACGAAAGGAGATCCGAATGCTCTGCGCATTGACCGTTCGCAAGCTGAAGCCCGGCTCGATGGAGGACTTCAAACGGGCTTTCATCCCGGACGACACGTCGAACGTACCCGCCGGGTGGAAGAAGTTCTACGCGCTCCAAAACGTCAACGACGAGGACGAGGTCATCACCTTCGGCTTCTTCGACGGGACGCTGGAGGAACTGCGGGCGGGCC
Organism: Solirubrobacterales bacterium; assembly: GCA_035764795.1. GTDB lineage: Bacteria > Actinomycetota > Thermoleophilia > Solirubrobacterales > 70-9 > VRUE01. Next base: position 1,256 of record DASTYR010000033.1, read on the forward strand.
AGCAGGGCGGCGAATACGACCAGCGGCGTGCCGCGGTAGACGAGCTCGTCGAATCGGTCGGCGCGGACGGGATTTTCGAGATCGTCGAGGAACGCTCGATGGACTGAGCGGGGAACGGTGAAGCAGCGCGTCAACCTGATCACGCTGGGCGTGGCCGACCTCGGTCGCGCCCGGCGCTTCTACCGGGCGCTCGGCTGGGAGACCAATGCCGCGCCCGGCGACGACGTCGTCTTCTTCCAGGCCGGCGAGATGGTCGTGGCGCTCTGGGACCGCGCACGCCTCGCCGAGGACAGCTGCGTCGAGGACTCGGGTGGTTGGGGCGGCGTGACGCTCGCCGTCAACGTCGCCTCAGCCGACGAGGTCGACGCGATCGCCGAGGAGGCGCGGCGAGCGGGTGCCACGATCGGGCGCGAGCCGGCCGAGACCTTCTGGGGTGGCTACAGCGCGATCTTCGTCGACCCCGATGGCCACCCGTGGGAGGTCGCGCACAACCCGCGCTGGAGGGTCACCGAGGAAGGCGGCGTGCGGCTCTCTTAGGATCGCCTCTGTGATCTACCTCCTCAGGCACGGGGACGCCGAGCAGGACGACGGCGACGACGCGGCGCGGCGGCTGACCGAGGAAGGCGAGCGGCAGTCACGAGTGGCGGGACGCGCGCTGGCGAAGCTCGGCGCGAATGTCGACGCCTGCCTGACCAGCCCAAAGGTGCGCGCAGCCGATACGGCGCGACTCGCCTGCGAAGCGCTCGGGATCGAGCCGGAGGAGGAGGCACGGCTGCGGGGCGGCGCATTCGACTCGTTGGAGGTGACGGCAGGCCGGGGTGACGCCATCCTGGTCGGTCACGAGCCCTACTTTTCGGCCGAGATCGCGCGCCTGACCGGCGCCAAGGCGAAGCTGCGCAAGGGCGGCGTCGCGATACTCGACGGCGGCACCCTCGTCGCCCTGTTGCGCCCCGAGGACCTCGCCGCGATCGCCCAGTAGCGCTCGCGCGGCGCAAAAATGCCCCGACCGTCCATGGGAGGTCGGACGGCGGGGCAGTTTACAAACGAGCATCGCTCGTTTATGTCAGGGCAATCTCCGCATAGATCGATGTAAACGTCGTCGCCCCTCGCGATGTGGCTAAGGACGTAGCCGAAAGGGCGGATAACGGTCGGTGACGAGGGCGAAGGCGTACGCCTCGACACGGTTGTGCCAACGCAGCACCCCCTCGACGAAGTCGAAAACGCCGCGTGGGTAGCGGCCGGTGAAGAGGATCGCGAACCAGGCAAAGACGACGGCGAAGAAGACACCGATGTAGAGGAAGAAGAGCACGATGTAGTGAGGGATCGCCAGCAGCCACTTGACCAGGGGCATGCCCCGTCCCAGCTCGTTCTGTGCGTCCGGATAGGGGAAGTCGAGATGTACCGCCTGCCGCTCGTCGGTCGAGGGATAGCGGTCGTCCATCAGCGCCAGGTAGACCCCGATCCGGTTGAGGAAGCGCGTCAGTTCCAGGTTCCAGTCGAACCACCAGCGCGGGTACTTCTTGCGGAAGAGAATCATCAGGACAAGCGGCGCGGTCAGGATGCCGACCCCCGCGCCGATCCAGCTGCCCGCTTCGGAACCGCCCACGTAGGTCGTTGAGATCGCCCCCGCGACGATCGCGATCGGGATCACCGTGAAGATCCGGAAGAACGTCGTCAGGCGGTTGAGCTTGCGGTCGGGATAGTCGACCGAGAAACTGACCGGGTAGTCCGACTGCGTGACCGCTGGGTTCGGCGACATCTCCATCGTGGCCTCCTATGAGCTCCAGGGAACGGGCCTCGACCTCTTCGCCCGCCAGCCCCCAAGCCCTTCTCCGGGCTGACTGGCCGGTCAACCAGGACCCGCCCCATCCCTGTAGCCTCCGCGCCCGACTTCCGACCTAGACAGGAGAGCGCAGATCGATGGGACTTCTTGATGGCAAAGCGGCGATCGTCACCGGCTCGGCGCGCGGAATCGGGCGGGCGACCGCCGAGATGTTCGTCGCCGAGGGTGCGAAGGTGCTGATCAACGACCTCGACGCCGACGTCGCACAGCAGGCGGCCGGCGAGATCGACGGCGAGACGGCGGTACACGCCGGCGACCTGACCAAGGAGGGTGCCGCCGACGAGCTGGTCGCCAGCGCGGTCGAGGCCTTCGGCGCGATCGACATCGTCGTCAACAACGCCGGCTACACCTGGGACGGCGTCGCCCACAAGATGAGCGACGAGCAGTTCCAGGCAATGCTGGATATCCACACGGTTGTCCCTTTCCGCGTCGCCCGAGCACTCGCCCCGCACTGGCGCGAGGCAGCCAAGGCGGAACGCAACGAGGGCCAGGAGGTCTTCCGCAAGATCATCAACGTCTCCTCGACGTCGGGGATGATGGGCAACGCCGGCCAGGTCAACTACTCGGCGGCGAAGATGGGCGTGGTCGGGCTGACCAAAACCCTCGCCAAGGAGTGGGGGCAGTTCAAGATCAACGTCAACGCGGTCGCTTTCGGCTTCGTCGAAACCCGCCTGACCCAGGCCAAGGAGGCCGGTGACGAGATGACCTCGCCGAGCGGCGAGAAGATCGAGCTCGGCATCCCCGAGCAGATGCGGGCGATGGCTTCGGCGATCATCCCGCTCGGCCGTCCCGCCACCCCCCAGGAGGCGTCGGGTCCCGTCCTCTTCCTCGCCTCCCCCCTGGCCAACTACATCCACGGCCAGGTGATCGACGTGACCGGCGGCATGTTCGGGGGGATGTACACCTGAGCGAGGCGACGTCAGGGGGCAGGCCGAAGGTCCTCTACCTGGAGGTCGCGGACCGGATCTGGCCTGCCCTCAACCGCGTCGCCGGCCTGCACACGCGGGCCTACCGGGCGACGGGCGGGCGGATCGGCGAGAGGATCCCCGGCGTTCCGGGGAAGATGTGCCTGCTCGACCACGTCGGCGCCAAGAGCGGGGTGAAGCGCACCGCCCCGCTGCTCTACGTGCGAGACGGCAAAGACGTGGTCCTGGTCGCCTCAAAAGGCGGCTTCCCCAAGCACCCTGCTTGGTTCCACAATCTGAAAGCGAATCCGGAGACCACCGTGCAGGTGGGAGGCAAGCGCCTTCCGGTGCGCGCTCGGGTCGCATCCAAAGAGGAGCGCCAACGCCTCTGGCCAAAGGCCGAAGAAGCCTGGCCCGGCTACCGCACTTACCAAAAGCGCAGCCAGGGCCGCGAAATTCCGATGGTCATCCTCGAGCCGCGCTAGGAGAGGCGTCCGGGAACCCTCCCCCGGAGACTCAGGGGACCACGCCCGAACCCTGACCAAACGATCAGCTGCGCAACGGTCTCCGGGGGAGG
>DASTYR010000034.1:0-2103 GCA_035764795.1 Solirubrobacterales bacterium
GCCAACACCATCTCGGCACCCTTGCGGTCCTCGAGCTTCATCAACTCGTCAATCCCGTACCTGCCCGTCGTCTTCCAGGCGTCCGCCGGCTGCAGCACAGGCATCAGCATCTCCTGACACCCAATCCCCTCCATCTCCTCCCGCAGGATCGCCTCAACCTTCCGAATCGACCTCCACCCGGCAGGCAGATAAGTCCAAAGCCCAGCCCCCAACTGGCGTATGAGGCCAGCCCGGACCATCAGCTTGTGAGACACAGCCTCCGCATCGGACGGCGCATCCTTCAGCGTTGGCAGAAATGCTTGGCTCAGCCGCGTCATGCGGGGAAACCTACCCCGCTCCTCGGGCGGGTGGCGTCGTAGGGGGAACCGCCCCTGAGGAAGCTTGAGCTACCGGAAGGGGCGGTGGGTCCCCTGCGACGACAGGACCCGCCCGCCTAGGCCCTGGTGAACCGGCGTCCCGCCGTCGGCGATACGTCCTCGTCCAGCAGAACCTTGTCCGACTCCCCCGCCTGCGAAGCCTCATGCTCCAACGCCGCAATCTTCTCCGGCGTCAGATCCCCAGCGTTCTCCTCCTCGATCTTGGCAAGCCAAGCCCCGCCTTCGGCGGACTTCTCCTCGTCTACCTCGACCCGCCCGCGGTCGAGCGACTTGTCGATCTCCTCGAAGAGCGCGTTGACGAGATCCGCCTGCGGCACCTTCCGCAGCGGCTTGCCGTGGGAGAAGATCAGACCCTCGTTCTTGGCACCGGTGATGCCGAAGTCGGCGTGGCTGGCCTCGCCGATCCCGTTGACGGCGCAGCCCAGCACCGCGACCTCAATCGGCTCGGCGTAGGACTCGAGCCGACGCTCGATCTCGGCGACGACCGAGTCCATGTCGAACTGGAGGCGGCCGCAGGTCGGGCAGGCGATCAGCACCGGGCCGCGCTCGCGCAGCTGCAGCGCCTTGAGGATCTCCCAGGCGACCTTGACCTCCTCCTCGGCGTGGAAGGTCGAGAGGCTGATCCGGATCGTGTCGCCGACCCCGTCGGCGAGCAGCGTGCCGAGCCCGACTGCCGATTTGAGCGAGCCCGACCACTTGGTGCCGGCCTCGGTGATGCCGAGGTGCAGCGGATAGGGGATCTTCTCGGCGAGCAGACGGTTGGCGGCGATCGTGTTCGGCACGTTGGTCGACTTGATCGAGACCTTGAAGTTCTCGAAGCGCAGGCTCTCCATCAGCTCGACGAACTCGACGGCCGCTGCGACCAGCGCCTCGACCGGACTCTCACGCTCGAGCTCGTGCAGGTGCTTTGGCAACGAGCCGGAGTTGACGCCGATTCGCATCGGCACGCCAGCCGCCGTCGCCTTCTCGGCCACCTCGGCGACTTTCTCGCGGCCGCCGATGTTGCCCGGGTTGAGGCGGATGCAGTGGGCACCGGCGTCGATCGCCTTCAGCGCCAGGGTGTGGTTGAAGTGGATGTCGGCGATCACCGGGATCGGCGACTCGCGCACGATCGTCTTCAGCGCCTCGGCGTCGTCGTCGCGCGGCACGGCCACGCGCACCAGGTCGGCTCCCGCGTCGGCAACCTTGCGGATCTGCTCCATCGTCGCCGCCAGGTTGGCGGTCTCGGTCTTGGTCATCGTCTGCACGGCGACCGGCGCACCGCCGCCGATCGGCACGCCACCGACGAATATCTGGCGCTTGGAAGCCATATCGACAGGCTATCTGGCGGGACTGCTGCGCTCGCGACTAACGGACGTCGAAGCCGCCGTTGGAGAGCCGGTCGATGTCATTGGTAAGACCGAGGAAGAAGAGCATGATCACGAGCACGAAGCCGACGGCGCCGGCTCGCTCCATCACCGAGAAGGGGACCGCCTTCCCGCGCACTTTCTCGACCAGGCTCCAGAAGATGTGGCCGCCATCGAGGGGCAGGAAGGGAAAGAGGTTGATCAGCCCCAGCGAGAGGCTGACCAGGGCCAGGAGCAGCAGCGATCTCTCGACGCTGACGTCGAGCGTCCGGTTGGCGACGTCGCTGATCCCGACGATCCCGGAGACTTCTTTGCGGCGCTCCTCTTCGAAGAGCCTCGTGAAGACGGTGACGTTGCCGATCGACACCCGCCACATCACG
>DASTYR010000035.1:0-3046 GCA_035764795.1 Solirubrobacterales bacterium
AGCAGAGCAGATGCCGGTTGTTTCGTTGATCGTCGCCGCCTACGACGAGGAGGACGTGATCGCCGCCAAGGTCGCCAACGCGCTGGCGCTCGACTACCCGCGCGAGCGGCTCGAGCTGATCGTCGCTTCGGACGGCTCAGCCGACGCCACCGCCGAGCGCGCCCGCGAAGCCGGCGCTGACCTCGTCCTGGAGCTGCCGCGCGGCGGCAAGGTCGCCGCCCAGAACGCCGCCGCCGAGCGCGCCCGCGGCGAGCTCCTCGCCTTCTCGGACGCCAACAGCCTTTGGTCGCCCGATGCTCTGCGGCGACTGGTCGCGCCTCTCGCCGACCCCGCGGTCGGCTACGTCTGCGGCCAGGTCCGCTTCGTCGGCCCCGACGGCGGCAACCTCGAGGGTGCCTACTGGCGTTACGAGATGAGGGTGCGGGAGATCGAGTCGTCCTTGGCCGGGGTGACGGCGGGAAACGGCGCGATCTACGCGGTGCGCCGGTCCGCCTACCTGTCGCTCCCCCCCTCCGGCAGCCATGACCTCTCGTTCCCCTTCCTGCTCGCCAAGCGCGGGCAGCGCTCGCTCTACGTGCCGGCGGCGCGGGCGGAAGAGAAGATGGTGCCGGCGCTGGAGGGCGAGCTGCGGCGCAAACGGCGGATGATGGTCGGCCTCTGGGACATCGTCGTCGGCGAAGGCATGCTCGATCCGCGCGGCTACCGGCCGCTCTACGCCCTGCAGCTGTTCTCGCATCGCGTGCTGCGCTACGCGTCGCCGTTCCTGCACCTGGTGGCGCTGGCGGCGAACGTAGCTTTGCTCGGCGAGGGGCCCGTCTACGTGCTCGCCCTGGCGGTCCAGCTCGCCGTCCTCGCCGCCGCGCTGCTCGGGCGGCGGGTGCCGGCCCTTCCCTTCCGGGTGGCCCGCTACTACGCGATGACCACCGCCTCGATCGCGCTCGGGCTCTGGGACCGCTTCCGCAGGGGAGCGCCGGGCGCCTGGGAGAAGGCCGAGGGCACCAGGTGAGGGCGTGACCGGCGCAGCTCGGCGTCCTCGGTCGCTCGCGTGCAGAGCACGCCACGCTCCCTGCGTCCTTGATCTGCTTGGTCACGCCCTCACCTGGACCAATGCCTAGAGCCGTCGACATCGTCATATCTGCAGTTGCCCTGGTCGTCCTCTCGCCGGTGCTGGCGATCGCTGCGGTGGCGATCAGGCTTGGCAGCTCCGGGCCGGTGATCTATCGCCAGCGACGCGTCGGCAAGGGCGGCGAGACCTTCGAGCTGCTCAAGCTGCGCACGATGGTGCAGGGCTCCGACCCCGTCGGCGTCGGCGTCGCGATCCTCCGTGACGATCCGCGCGTCACCCGCGCCGGTCGCTTCCTGCGCCGCACCTCGCTCGACGAGATCCCCAACCTCGTCAACGTCCTGCGCGGCGAGATGGCGATCGTCGGCCCCCGCCCGACGATCCCGGCCCAGGTCGTCTCCTACACCCCCCACCAGCGGCGCCGCCACGAGGTGCGCCCCGGCCTCACGGGGTGGGCCCAGGTCCAGGGCCGTGCCGGCATCCCCTGGGAGGAGCGGATCGAGCTCGACGTCGAATACGTCGAGCGCCGCAGCGCCTGGCTCGACCTTCGCATCCTCGTCAAGACCGCTTGGCTGCTCGTGACCGGCCACGGCCTCGCCCCGGACTGACGTGCCGCGGCCCATGGACGCATAGTGGCCTCCAGCCGCGGCACGTCCCCCGGTTAGGGTTGCGCTGATGCCCGAGGAGCCGAAGGTAAGCCTTCGCCCGTTCGAGCCCGGCGACGCCGCGGCCGTTCACCGCTGGTTCAACAACCCGGCCGCCACTCGCACCCTGATGGAGTGGCGCGATGGCTTCTCGCTCGAGGAAGCCGAAGGCTGGGTGTCGCGGGCGATGAACGCCTCCGGCGAGGATCGCAAGTACGCGATCGTCGTCGAGGGTCAGGCCGAGCCGGTCGGCTTCACCGCCCTTTACGGACTCTTCCGGCAGACGGCACCCGAGCTGGGAGCGCTGATTGGCGACGAAGTCCGCGGCAGGGGGGTCGGCCGCCGCGCCGAGGCGCTGACGATCGCCAAGGCCTTCGACGAGTTCGGCGCCCACCGCGTCTACGGGCGCATCCCGGCGGAGAACGAGGCGGCGAAGCGCGTCGTGACCAGCCTGGGCTGGCGGCACGAGGGGACGATGCGCTCGCACTTGTGCCGCGGTGGCGAGCTGGCCGACTGTGAGGTTTGGGGCGTGCTGCCGGACGAGTTCCGGACCGCCGCCGCGGATCTGCTCCCGTGAGGGCCGTCGCGGAGCTCATCCCCGATCGCGGCGCGGCGGCGAGTGAGGAGGAGTTCTTCCGCTCACCCCCCTTCCTCGAGGCGGAGGGAGTCACCCACAGTCTGCATATCGGCGCCGGTGAGGCGGAGCTGCTGGCGCCGCTGATCGTTCGCGAGATACCTGGCCGCGACGAGCGCGACGCGATCTCGCCCTACGGCTACCCCGGACTCGCGTCCCGCGGCGGCGTATCGGAGATTGACCACGCCAGGCTGGGGTCAAAGTCGGATGCGCCGCGAGCCGGTTTGGTCGACCCAGCCGACGTCGACTGGTCGGCTACCGGCCTCGTCTCGATCTTCATCCGCCACACGCTTGCCGAGCCGGTACCACTCGCTGGCGCCGCCGAGCGCAACGTGGTTCAGATCGCCGACCCGACCCTGCCGCGCAAGAGCCGCGGCAGCGACCGTAACCAGATCAACAAGAACCGGCGGGCGGGCTACGAGGTCAGGCTCGCCGCGGGCCCTGAGACCTCCCCGGAGGACCGCACCGCCTTCGCCGCTGCCTACGAGCAGACGATGCGCCGTACCGCCGCCGCCGAGCGCTACTTCTTTCCCCGCCCCTACTTCGACCGCCTGCTCGAATCGCCGCGCTCCTGGCTGGCGCTGGTCGATGCCCCGGACGGCACCGTGGCGGCCGCCTCGATCCTGGTCGCCTCCGACGGCTTCCTCCACTACTACCTAAGCGGCAGCGCCGACTCGCATCTACACGACTCGCCGATGAAGAACC
>DASTYR010000036.1:0-10656 GCA_035764795.1 Solirubrobacterales bacterium
GGCCCCGCCCCGTGCGAACGCGACGCCGCGGGCGAGCGGACCGTGCGGCGCGGCGGCGGCGGTCTCGTCACCGCCCTTTCGGGACTGGTCTCCCACCGCGAGGCCCTCTGGATCGCGTCAGCCATGACCGACGAGGACGTCGCCGTCTCCGAAGAGCGCGGTGGACCGGTCGAGCTGTCGATCGACGGGATCGACTACCGCGTGCTGCTGGTCGGCAGCGACCCCGAGGCCTACGAGCGCTTCTACAACGTGATCGCCAACCCCATCCTCTGGTTTGTCCAGCACTACCTCTGGGACCTGTCGAACGCGCCCGACGTCCGGCAAGAGGAGCTGGACGCGTGGGACGAGGGGTACCAGGCGGTCAACCGCGACATCGCCGAGGCGGTGCTGAAGCAGATCGAGGATCGCGAGCGTCCGCTGGTGATGCTCCACGACTACCACCTCTATACGGCGCCGGGAATGATCCGGGCCGAGCGCCCCGACGCCTTCCTGCACCACTTCGTCCACATTCCCTGGTCGCAGCCCGACAGCTGGCGCGTCCTGCCGGGCCGGATTCGCGAGGCGATCTTCCGCGGCATGCTGGCCAACGACATCATCGGCTTCCACACGCACGCTTACTGCATCAACTTCCTGCGCTGCTGCGACGAACTGCTCGAGGTCGAGGTCGACTACGACAGGACCGTGGTCCACCACGCGGGTGGCGAGACGCTGTGCCGGGCCTACCCGCTCTCGATTGACGCCGAGCGGCTGCGGCGGGCGGCCGAGTCACCCGAGGTGGCGGCGGCCGAGCGCGAGGTGCTGGAGCGGCGGCGCGAGCACCTGATCATCCGCGTCGACCGCGCCGACCTCTCCAAGAACGTGCTGCGCGGGTTCACCGCCTTCGACGTCTTCCTGGCCCAGCACCCGGAGTTCCGCGAGAAGGTGACCTTCATCGCCCACCTGCAGCCCTCGCGCCAGGACGTGCCCGAGTATGCCGAGTACCTGGAACGGATCGAGGCGCTGGTCGCGGTCGTCAACCACCGCCACGGCACCACCGACTGGATGCCGATCGACCTCAAGATCTACGAGAACTTCCACGACGCCGTCGCCCGCTACAAGCATTTCGACCTGCTGATGGTCAACTCGATCTTCGACGGCATGAACCTGGTCGCCAAGGAGGCGCCGGCGGTCAACACCCGCGACGGCGTCCTGATGCTCTCCGAGAACACCGGCTCCCACGAGGAGCTGGCCGACTGCGTGCTCTCGGTCAACCCCTTCGACATCCAGGAGCAGGCCGACGCGATCCACCGGGCGTTGACGATGGATCCCGAGGAGCGGCGGGTGCGGGCGCAGCATCTGCGGGAGCTCGTCTTCGCTCGGAACCCCGGGGACTGGGTGGATGACCAACTACGAGATATAGCTCAGCTCCGGGACCAAGCAGTCGCGTAGAGGGAGATCGGCACCCCTCACGCTCAACTTTTTCTGAAGACACGCTCGGCTGTCCGCAGGCCGTTCTTCAGAAAAAGTACAAGCCGCTTAGAGGGGCACCGATCTCCCTTCACGTAGCCGTCCCGGGGAGAGAAAGGCAAGCTCACGACTTAAAGCTCCGTGGAACTCCGAGTCAGATGGAGCGCTGCCTGGAAAGGTGCTGCCGTCCTGGTGGGTGGCCTAGCTGCGCTGCAGCTCATACCTCAGCTTTTCGAGCCGCCGGAGCCGCCGCCGATTCCGGCCGACGTGGGACTTCCACGAATCGACGTAGCTTCTTCGCCACCGCTGCCGGAGCCGTCGCCGGACCGGATGCCGCTGCGGCATCGGGGGCGGGGATCTATGCGGAAGCTCGGGCGGAAGGCGGCGGGTGGGGGTGCTCAGCGCAGCGCGAAGTCTGCGGAGGGGAAGGCTTCGAAGCGCCGGGTGCAAGGTCCCGGCCCCCGGAGCAGAGCGAAGCGCAAGCGGAGCGCCCCCACCCGCCGGCAGGACCCGCCCGCCACCCCGCCCCGTACTCCCCCCGCGGAGACTTTTGCGCCGGAACGGGCCTCGCCGCCAACTGAAGCGCCAGCGCCCGAACCTGCGCCTGCGCCGGCTCCTGAACCGACCCCCGCGCCGACTCCGGCGCCGGCCGACGGATCGCTGGAGTTCGCCCCTCACTAGCCGTCTGGCTATAGTCCGACGCCGTTTTGGCCGCCCTGCGCGAATACGAGTTGGTCCTGATGCTCGACCCCGGGCTGGACGCCCCTGCGCGCGATGCCGTCGCGAACGAGGCGAAAGGACAGATCGAGGCCGCCGGCACGCTCAAGCACGAGAACGTCTGGGGTCTGCGCAAGCTGGCCTACGAGATCGCCCAGCGGACCGAGGCCGACTACCGCTGGTTCCGCTTTGAGGCGCCAACCGAGCTGCTCGAGCAACTCGACCACAACCTCAAGATCGCCGACGGCGTGCTCCGCTTCCGGATCTTCAAAGTCGATCCGGAGACGCCGGTGATGGTGCCCCCCGCGACCGCCGCACCCGCTCCGAGCGCCTCGCGCGAGCGGCCTGACGAGGGTCGTCCAGAGCCCGCCGCTCCCGCCTCGGCTCCCGCCTCGACCGAGGCCGCTGCCCCGGCCGAGGCCGCCGCCGCCGCCGAGGCTCCCGCCGAGCCGGCTGGCGATGCCGACAGCGCGGCAGCCGAGTAACACTCGGTCTTTCCGGATATTCCGCTTTCCGGGGGGAGAGTCGCGCCGCCCCCACTCTTAGACTGGAGTCTCGACAAAGCGATCTTGAGGAGTGAGAGCCGTGGCGGCTTCGAACATCAACGTGGTGGTCATCACCGGCAACTTGACCAGGGACCCAGAGCTGCGCAGTACGCCGGGCGGGACCTCGGTCTGCAAGCTGCGCGTGGCGGTGAACAGCCGTCGCAAAGACCAAAGCGGCAACTGGGTTGATAAGCCCAACTACTTCGACGTGACCGTCTGGGGTGCGCAGGGCGAGAACTGCGCCAACTACCTGTCCAAGGGCCGGCCAGTCGCGATCGAAGGCAGGCTCGACTGGCGCGAGTGGGACGACAAAGAGGGCAACAAACGGCAGAGCGTGGAAGTCATCGCCAACTCCGTCCAATTCCTCGGCTCGCGCGACGGTCAGAGCGGCGGCAACGGCAACGGCGGGTTCACCCCGAGCAGCGACGTCCCGGCTGACACCTCCGACTACGCGGGCGCCCCAGCGGGCGGGGGCGGCTCCGACGACGACATCCCCTTCTGAGCGGCCCCTCGGCGGCCCGGGGGCTGTAGCATCCCGGGCCGCATGGCTAGAGCTCGTGACAGCGCGCCTGGACCACGCCGCGGACGCCGCGGTGCCGACCGGGTGCGCCCTCGCAAATACACGCGCATCAATTCGGAGGCCGTCGACTACAAGGACCTCAACTTGCTGCGCCGCTTCCTCTCGGACAAGGGGAAGACGCGCGGTCGGCGGGTCACCGGTCTCTCGCGCAAGCACCAGCGGCAGCTTTCGGTGGCGGTGAAACGCGCCCGCGAGATCGCCCTGCTCCCCTACGTCGGAGAGCGCTAGTGCTCATTCCGCCGATGTCGGGCCGTTCCTGGCGAGCGAAAGCCGAGCATGGCAAGGACGCAGGGAGGGCAAATAGCCTTGGCCTATTTGCCCGACCGAGGACGCAGGCAGGCGAAGGCTTGCAGCCGCCAGAACGGCGCGTCCATCGGGGGAAGGGGCACTAATGGCGCAGGCGATCCTGCTCGAGGACGTCGAGCAGCTTGGTAATCGCGGCGAACCGGTCGACGTCTCCCCTGGCTACCTGCGCAACTACTTGATCCCGCGCAAGCTGGCGGCTCCTGCGACGCCCGGGGCGCTCGAGGAGGCCCAGCGGCGACAGGCTGCCGCCGAGAAAGCGGAGCGGGCACGGACCGAGCGCGAAGCCGAGGCCGCGTCACTGCTTTCGAAGACCGTGCTGACGATCCACCAGCGTGCCGACGAGGGCGGCAAGCTCTTCGGCTCGGTCGGCCCGAAGGAGATCGTCGACGCGATCCGCGAGGCGCGCGACCTGCGGATCGACAAACGCAAGGTCCGCCTCGAGCAACCGATCCGCGAGGTTGGCACGCACATGGTGGAGATCGAGCTGGCGGATGGCGCCGTGGCCACCGTAAAGACGATCGTCGCCGAGGAGAGCTAGCTGCGGGGACTTCCGACTCGCCTCACCCGCCGGGCCCGAGCGAGAACGCGGTTCGGCTGGGCGCGTTCCGAGCGGGCGACGGTAGGGCTTGCGGCGATTGCCCTCGGTGGAGCGGGCACGGTGGTCGCCGGTCAATTCGGCCGCATGCTGAGCCGGCGTGCCCATGAGCGAGGTCGCGAAGACGGCCTCGTCGAAGCGGCGCCGGTGGCGGCCCTCGACACCGTCAACGTCGCGGTCAGCGGCTATGCGGCGACGCCGCGCAGCGAGACCGTCCTCTTCAACCTGCTGGCGGGATTTCTCGGCGCCTTCGCCTTGGTGCGCATCTCCACCTGGGGCATCCGCGACCGCTGGTGGCCGTTCGAAAACGTCAGCGTCGGCGGGCGCCACATCCACCACTTCGTGCCGGGCATCCTGATCGCCTTCGCCTCCGGCACGGCTGCCCTGCTGACCGATAGCGACGCCCTCGAGGACAAGCTGGCGATCCCGATGGGTGCCGGCATGGGCCTCACCTTCGATGAGGCCGCCCTGCTGCTCGATCTTCGCGACGTCTACTGGACCCGCGAGGGTTTGCTCAGCGTGCAGCTGAGCCTCGGCGCCACCGCCATTCTCAGCATCGCGATCCTCACCCAGCGAATGCTGCGCCGCGGCGAGCTGCGCGAGGAGCGGGCCGGGGAGATCCCGCCCGCTCCCGACCAGCCGGCGGCCAGCGCCAGCGCCCCCGCCTAGACCTGGGTGATCAGCGCCGCGAGCGCCCCGATCAGGGCGGCGAGCAGAATGCCTGAGAACTGGACCATCAGGCGATGCAGCGATTCGAATTTCTCATTGATGCGTTCGAAGCGCTCATCGACTTTCTCCAAGCGTCTATCGATCTTGTCGAAGCGCTTGTCGACCTCCTCGAAGCGCTGATTGGTCTCGTCCCGCAAACTGCGGATGTCAGCGTCCATGCGGTTGAAGCCGTTGTCCATGCGCAACGCCAGCTCGTCGATCTTGATGCTCAGATCCTCCATCGGTTCCCCCCTGCCGCTTGCTGTCACAGCCTCCATGCTCGCAGACTAAAAGTTGCGGGCGCGCGTAGGGCGCGCTAGTTGCAATATTTCTGCAACGCCTTCGTACCAATTCTGCAATGGGATGGCGGCCGATTCTTTTCGCCCCTCTTAGCGAGGAGGTCGCTGATGCGATGCCCGACCTCTGGTTTGCTTGGCGCCGAGCTCCCGAGGCGCGGATACCCGCCGAGGAATCCGCCGATGCGCCTCCTTAACTAGAAGTCGATGCCGCAGCCAGCCGCCACCCACGTCCCGCCACAGAACATCGAGGCCGAGGAGTCGGTGCTGGGCGCGATGCTGGTCGCCGAGCCGGCCCTGACCCGGGTGATCGACGAGGTGAAGCTGAACGCCGAGGACTTCTACCTCGAGAAACACGGGTTGATCTTCGCCTGCGTGCGCGACCTCTACGCCGACTCCAAGCCCGTCGACGAGCTGAGCGTGACCGAGGCGCTCGTACAGCGCAACGAGATAGAGCCGGCTGGGGGCAAGCACTACGTCTCCGGGCTGGCTGCCAAGGTGCCGGCCGCCGGCAACGCCAAGCACTACGCCGAGATCGTCCAGCAGAACTCGCTGCTGCGGCGGCTGCTCGGCGCCGGCCAGGAGATCCAGGGCTGGGTTCACGAGCGCGACGGCGAACCGCGCGAGCTCTCCGAGCGAGCCGAGAAGCTGCTCTTCGAAGTCGCCCACAAAGAGCAGGCCAGTGACTTCCGCCAGCTCTCGGAGATCCTCCACGACGAGGTCGATCGGCTCGAGAAGCTCTCCACCGGCGAGCTGGAGCTGACCGGAACCCCCTCCGGCTTCCGCGACATCGACGCGATCACCGGCGGCTTCCAACCCGGCAACCTGATCATCGTCGCCGCCCGGCCGGCGATGGGCAAGAGCGCCCTCGTCGCCAATATCGCCGAGAACGTGGCGGTGAAGCGGAAGCTGCCCGTCGCCTTCTTCTCGCTCGAGATGTCGGAGGTCGAGCTGGCGCAGCGCTTCATCGCCTGCCGGGCGCGGATCTCCGGCGACAAACTGCGCAAGGGGCAGGTCGCTCAGAAGGACTGGCCGAAGGTGGTGCGCGCCTGCAACGAGCTCGAGGAAGCGCCGCTGTGGTTCGACGACTCCTCCGACCTCGGCCTGCTCGACCTGCGCGCAAAGGCGCGGCGCCTGCACGCGCAGATGCAGGACCGGGGCGGGCTTGGCCTGGTCATCGTCGACTATCTGCAGCTGATGCGCGCCGACGACCCGCGCGCCAACCGCGTCGAGCAGGTCGGGCAGATGAGCCGCGGCCTGAAGATCCTCGCCCGCGAGCTCGAGGTCCCGGTGCTCTGCATCTCGCAGCTCTCGCGGGCGCCCGAGCAGCGGCATCCGCCGAAGCCGATGCTCTCGGACCTGCGCGAGTCGGGCTCGATCGAGCAGGACGCCGACGTGGTCGCCTTCCTCTACCGCGAGGACTACTACCGCGACCCCGAAGACGAGCCCGACGGTCTCGCCGAAGTGATCGTCGCCAAGCATAGGAACGGCCCGATCGGCACGCCGAAGCTGGTCTTCCTCGACCGTTTCCCGAAATTCGCCGACTACAGCGGCCACGAGCCGCCCGTCGAACAGCCGGCCGGCGAGGGCCCGCCGCTGGAGGACACCGCCGTCGCGGGGCCTGAGTTCTGATGGCGATACCGCGCAGCGAACCGTTCGCCGACCGTGCCTGCCCGCTCGGTGCCTGCGACGGCTCGGGGTGGGTCCTCGGTCCCGAGGACATCGCCCGCCCCTGCGAGTGCAGGGAGGGACGCCTGCGCAAGCGCCGCAGCAAAGGCGTGGCATCCACCATTCCGCCGAAGTTCCGGGGCGTCTCCTTCGATCGACCGCCGGTCAGCGACATGGCCCGCGATCTGGAGACCAAAGGGGCCGTCGCGCGGGTCCGCGGCTTCGTCGACTCGCTCGACGAGAATCTCGCGGCCGGGCGGGGCACCTGGTTCATGGGCGACATCGGCACCGGCAAGACGACGCTGGCGATGCTGATCTCCAAGACCGCGATCGAGCGTGGCCACTCGGTCGCCATCTACTCGATGCCGAAGCTGCTCTCCCGCATCCGCCGCACCTACGAGGCCGAGCCCGGCGGCGACTCCTACTCGCAGTTCTTCCAACGACTCGTCTCGGTCGACCTCCTGCACCTCGACGACCTCGGCGCAGAGCGTCAGACCGATTGGGTGATCGAGCAGCTCTACTCGATCGTCAACGAGCGCTACGAGGCGGAACGCTCGATCGTGTACACGGCGAACGCGAAGCAGATCGAGCCGGCGAAGGAGGGCGACGCCGAACTCGAAGTGGAGAAGCAGATCGGTCGGCGTACTTTTTCGCGGCTGGTCGAGATGTGCGGCGATCCGGTGGTCATCTTCGGCTCCGACCGGCGCTCCTCCACCGACCTGCCCGCGTCCAGCGCTGCCTAGCTCCATAATCTCCCCGCCATGCCGGGAATCGTCATAGTCGGCGCCCAGTGGGGTGACGAGGGGAAGGGCAAGGTCGTCGACCTGCTCGCCGACCGCGCTGACGTCATCGTCCGCTTCCAGGGCGGCAACAACGCGGGGCACACGATCGTCCGCGACGGTGAGGAGTTCAAGTTCCACTTGATCCCCTCCGGAATCCTCTATCCCGACAAGACGAGCGTGATCGGCAACGGCGTCGTCCTCGACCCCAGCGTGCTGCTCAGCGAGATCGACGGCCTGAAGCGACGGGGCGTCGACGTCGGCAACCTGCGCATCTCCGCCAACGCCCACCTGATCATGCCCTACCACGTGCTGCTGGACACGGCGGGGGAGGTGAAGCTCGGCATGCTCTCGCTCGGCACGACGCGGCGCGGCATCGGGCCCTGCTACGCGGACAAGGCGCTGCGGCTCGGCATCCGCGTCCAGGACCTGCTCGACGAGAAGATCCTCCGCAGCAAGATCCGCGTCGCGCTCGAGCCCAAGCAACAGGCGCTGCGCGAACTCTCGGTGCAGCGCCGCAAGCTACGCAAGGAGGCCGGCGAGGGCTCGCGGCAGGGCGGGGACCGGTCAGTCGCCGACGCGCCCGACCCGCGGCTCGACCTGCACGCGATGAGCGAGGAATTCGTCAACTACGGCCATCGCCTC
Source organism: Solirubrobacterales bacterium (assembly GCA_035764795.1). Classification (GTDB taxonomy): domain Bacteria; phylum Actinomycetota; class Thermoleophilia; order Solirubrobacterales; family 70-9; genus VRUE01. Next base: position 8,286 of record DASTYR010000036.1, read on the forward strand.
GAGCCGCACATCGCCGACACTGCGCGCCTCTGCTGGGAGACGCTCGACGCTGGGGGCACGGTTCTCTTCGAGGGCGCGCAGGCAACCCTGCTCGACCTCGATCACGGCACCTATCCCTTCGTCACCTCGTCGAACCCGATCGCCGGCGCGGCCTGCGTCGGCGCCGGGGTCGGGCCCGCCGACATCGACGAGGTATGGGGGGTGGCCAAGGCCTACGCGACGCGGGTTGGTGCCGGGCCCTTCCCGACCGAGCTGGAGGACGAGGTGGGCCGCCACATGCTGGAGCGAGGGCACGAGTACGGCACGACCACCGGGCGCGAGCGGCGCTGCGGCTGGATGGACCTGGTCGCCCTGCGCTACGCCGTGCGCATCAACAGCATGAGCGCCCTGACGATCACCAAGCTGGATGTGCTGAGCGGCCTGAACCCGCTGCGCGTCGCGGTGCGCTACCGCTCCAGGGAGGGAGCGGTGCTCGACCGCTTCCCCTACCACCAGTCGATCCTGCACTCGGTCGAGCCCGAGTACGAGGAGCTGCCCGGATTCGACGGCGACATCACCGCTTGCCGCAGCGAGGCCGACCTGCCGGCCGAGGCCCGTGCCTACCTCGAGTTCATAGCCGACTTCGTCGGCGTGCCGGTCCGGCTGGTCGGGGTGGGACCGGGTCGCGACCAGATCGTCTGGACCGAGGGCGCCTCACAGCTCGCCCCCGGCTGAGCGGCTCGTCGAGAAACTCAGCGGTACAGAAGTCGCGCTCCGCGGTTTCCTGCTTTACGATTTCCGTGGTGGCCTCCGGCAGACGCTCAGCGAAAGTCAAAGAGCGGTTGCCGAGGGGGCGACACGGCCTCCCTCGCGAGGCCGTGACCGAGTCGCAGCGGCGGCGCATCCTGCAGGCGATGATCGAAGTCGTGGCCGAGCGCGGCTACCCGGAGACGCGGGTGGTCGACGTGATCAGCGTCGCCGGTGTCTCGCGCAAGACCTTCTACGAGCTGTTCGCCAGCAAGGAGGATTGCTTTCTCGCCGCCTATGACGTGCTGCTCGGCAACCTGCTCGGCGACACCGCGCGTGGCTTCGAGACCAAGAAAGGCGCGCCCTGGGCGGAGCGCGTCGCCGGCGCGCTCGCCGCCCTGCTCGAGCACCTCGCCGAGCACCCCGACGAGGCGCGCTTCGCGATCGTCGAGGTGTTGGCGGCGGGCCCGAAAGCGCTGGCGCGCCGCGACGCGGCCCTGCGCCAGTTCACCGGCTTCCTCGACGCCGGCCGCGCCGAGACCTCGGTCGAGCTGCCCGGGATCACCTCCCTCTCGCTGGCCGGTGGCATCAACGAGCTCCTCTACACCGAGATCCTCCACGGCGCCGTGGCTCGCCTGCCCAGCCGCCTGCCCGATCTGATGTTCTGGATCACCCTGCCCTTCCTCGGTCCCGAGGGAGCGGCGCAGGAGCGGGAGCGCACGCGCCTGGCGATGCTCGAGGGCTGATGCGAAGCTGCGGTTAAGCCGCTCTTTTGCCCAAGTCCCCGGGTTTACCTAAAAGCCGGGACTGGTAGTTTCTCCCGCGGGTAAGTCAATGGCTGTCTACGGCCGCGGCTCGAGACGGGCAGGCCGATTAAAGGAGATAAAACGAGATATGCGTAGAAATCTGCTTGTGGCGCTTGCGCTGTGCGCAGTCGTGGCGGCCGGATTCGCCGGGATCGCCAGCGCGGCGAAGATCACGATCCGCGCCGGCAACCTGATCACGACCTTCGGCGGCAACGCCATCCCGAAGAAGATCCCGAAGAACAAATTCGCGGATGTGAAGACCAACATCTTCGGCGAGATCAAAACCAGCGACGGGACGCACCCGTCCGCCCTGCGCGAAGTCATCGTCGACATCGACAAGGATGTCAAAGTCAACGTCGCCGGCATCCCGGTCTGCAAAGCCGGCCAGCTCGAGGCGCGCGACACCAAAGCTGCCAAAAGAGTTTGCGGCAAAGCGACGATTGGCAGCGGTAAAGCGACCGTCGAGATCAAGTTCCCCGAACAGCGACCGATCCTCGTCCCCAGCCCGATCACCGTCTTCAACGGCGGCAAGAGCGGCGGCAAGACCAAGCTGCTGATCCACGTCTTCATCACCGTGCCGGTTCCGGCCGCGGTCGTGACCGACGTGACGATCACGAAAAAGGGCGGCGGCATCCACTCAGTGGCGAAAGTCCCGGTAACCGCGGGTGGCGCCGGCTCGGCGCTCGACTTCAACTTCACGATCGGCAAGATCGGCGAAGCCAAATGTCCGGACGGGAAGTTCAACGTCAAAGCGCCGAAGATCCTGTTCAAAAACGAAGCTGGCGAGCCGGGCCCGGCTCAGACCACGATGAACGGCAAACTGGCGGTGCCCTGCACCC
>DASTYR010000037.1:0-3591 GCA_035764795.1 Solirubrobacterales bacterium
CCGTCCGGCCGAGTTCAAGGCGCCCGGGGTGGTCCAGCGCCAGCCTGTCAAGGAGCCGGTGCAGACCGGTCTCAAGGCGATCGACGGCATGATCCCGATCGGCCGCGGCCAGCGCGAGCTCATCATCGGCGATCGCCAGACCGGCAAGACGGCGATCACGATCGACACGATCATCAACAACCGCGACAAGGACCTGGTCTGCATCTACGTCGCGATCGGACAGCGGATGTCGACCGTCGTCCAGCTCAAGGAGGTCCTCGAGGAGAACGGCGCGATGGAGAACACGATCATCGTCGCCGCCCCCGCCGACGAGGCCGCGCCGATCAAGTTCATCGCCCCCTACGCGGGCTGCGCGATGGGCGAGCACTTCCTCTACAACGGCAAACACGCGCTCTGCGTCTACGACGACCTCACCAAGCACGCTTACGCGTATCGCCAGATGTCGCTCCTGCTGCGGCGCCCGCCCGGTCGCGAGGCCTACCCCGGCGACGTCTTCTACCTGCACTCGCGCCTCCTGGAGCGGGCGGTGAAGCTGAACGACGACCTCGGCGGCGGCTCGCTGACGGCGCTGCCGATCATCGAGACCCAGGCGAGCGACGTCTCCGCCTACATCCCGACCAACGTCATCTCGATCACCGACGGCCAGATCTTCCTCGAGTCGGATCTCTTCTACTCGGGCGTGCGGCCGGCGATCAACGTCGGCATCTCGGTATCGCGGGTGGGCGGCAACGCACAGACCAAGGCGATGAAGAAGGTCGCCGGCAAGCTGCGCCTCGACCTCTCGCAGTACCGCGACCTCGAGGCCTTCGCCCAGTTCGGCTCCGAGCTCGACCCCGAGACGCAGAAAACCCTCAACCGCGGCGAGCGGCTGGTCGAGCTCTTGAAGCAGAAAGAGCGAGAGCCGCTCGAGGTGGCCGACCAGGTCGCCGCGATCTACTCGGGCACCGGCGGCTTCCTCGACCGGGTCAAGACCGAGCGGGTCAACGAGTTCCTGCGCGACCTGCGGATCCGGCTGCGCTCCGAGAAGGCCGAGCTGCTGGAGCGGATCGGCTCGAGCGGCAAGCTCGAGGAGGCCGACGAGGAGGAGCTGGGTGCGGCGATCCGCGAGTTCGTCGACGACTTCGGCCCTGACTTCGACGAGCACGGCGACCCGCTTGAGGCGGGCGAGTCGGACCGCGTCAAGTCCGAGGAGGAGCGGGCCCGGCCGAGCCGGGTCGAGGAGGCCGCAGCAGAGGAGAAGGAGACCGCGGCCGCCTAGCCGGCAGCGCCCCTTAATCCCATGGCCTCCCAGAAGGACGTCAAGAACCGCATCGCGTCGATCAAGAACATCAACAAGATCACGCGGGCGATGGAGATGGTGGCGGCGGCGCGGCTGCGCCGCGCCGAGCAGCGGATCGAGCACCTGCGTCCCTACGCGGAGGGCATCCGCAAGCTGACCCGGCGCGCCGCCGAGCAGGCCGGCGGCGTCCCGCGCGTGCCCGTGATGGTCGAGCGCGAGGAGGTCAAGCGGGTCGGGGTCGTCCTCGTCACCGGCGACCGCGGCCTTGCCGGCGCCTTCAACACCAACATCATCCGCGACGGCATGCGGCTCGGGAACGAGCTGCGCGAGCAGAACATCGAGACCTCCTACTCGGCCGTCGGTCGCAAGGGCGTCTCGGCGCTGACCTTCCGCAAGCAGGAGCTCGCCGCCTCATACGTCGGCTTCACCGACCGCCCGGCCTTCGCCAACGCGCGCGAGATCGGCGAGGAGCTGACCGCCCGCTACGTCGACGGCGACGTCGACCGGGTCGAGCTCGTCTACAACCGCTACGTCTCGCCGCTGACCCAGCACGTCTGGCGGCAGACGCTGCTGCCGATGCAGCAGGCCGAGGTGATCGGCGAGGGCGTCGCCGCGGAGGAAGAGGCCGCCGAGGAGACGGAGATCGAGAAAGCCCACAGCCGCGCCCTCTGGGTCTACGAGCCCGAGGCTGAGGAGCTGCTCGCCCAATTGATCCCCGAGTACGTGAACATCTCGGTCTACCGGGCACTGCTCGAGTCCGCCGCCTCGGAGCTGGGGGCGCGGATGACCGCGATGCGCAACGCCGCCGAGAACGCGGAGACGATGATGGGCGATCTGACCCTGGAGATGAACCGGGCCAGGCAGGCGGAGATTACGCAGGAGATCTTGGAGGTCGTCGCCGGCGCCGAGGCGCTGGGATAAGGCTGCTCAACGAGGAAAAGGAACCAATGGCTGAGAGCAACAATGGAACGAATGTGGGACGCGTCGAGGAGGTGACCGGCGTCGTCGTCGACGCGGTCTTCCCCGACCAGCTGCCGGAGATCTACTCGGCGGTCAAGATCGAGATGGCCGGTGGCGGCGACGGCGAGACCAGTGAGCTCGTCTGCGAGGTCCAGCAGCACCTCGGCGACGACCGGGTGCGGACGGTGGCGATGGACGCCACCGACGGGCTGCGGCGCGGCGACAAGGTCGTCGACACCGGCGGTCCGATCTCGGTCCCCGTCGGCGACGCGACCCTGGGCCGCATCTTCAACCTGCTCGGCGAGCCGATCGACCTCGGTGAGCCGGTGCAGGCCGAGGAGCGCTGGCCGATCCATCGCCCGGCCCCCCAGGCGTCCGACCTCGCCCCGACCCAGGAGATCCTCGAGACGGGGATCAAGGTCATCGACCTGCTCGCCCCTTACGCCAAGGGCGGCAAGGTCGGGCTGTTCGGCGGCGCCGGCGTCGGCAAGACCGTTCTGATCCAGGAGCTGATCCGCTCGATCGCCGAGGAGCACGAAGGCCTCTCCGCCTTCTGCGGCGTCGGCGAGCGCTCGCGAGAGGGGAACGACCTCTGGCTCGAGATGAAAGAGTCGGGCGTGATCGACAAAACGATGCTCGTCTTCGGCCAGATGAACGAGCCCCCGGGCGCGCGCCTGCGCGTCGCCCTCTCCGGGCTGACGATGGCCGAATACTTCCGCGAGCAGGGCGGTCAGGACGTGCTGCTCTTCATCGACAACATCTTCCGCTTCGTCCAGGCGGGCTCCGAGGTCTCGGCGCTGCTCGGCCGGATGCCCTCGGCGGTCGGTTACCAGCCGACCCTGGAGACCGAGATGGGCGGCCTGCAGGAGCGGATCACCTCGACCGAGCGTGGCTCGGTGACCTCGGTGCAGGCGATATACGTGCCCGCCGACGACCTCACCGACCCGGCGCCGGCCTCGGTGTTCGCCCACCTCAACGCGACCACGGTGCTCTCGCGGGCGATCTCCGAGAAGGGGATCTACCCGGCGGTCGACCCGCTCGACTCGACCTCGACGATCCTCAAGCCCGAGGTCGTCGGCGAGGATCATTACCGCACCGCGACCGAGGTCCAGGAGGTCCTGCAGCGCTACAAGGAGCTCCAGGACATCATCGCGATCCTCGGCATCGACGAGCTCTCCGATGAGGACAAGCAGACGGTCTCGCGCGCCCGCAAGATCGAGCGCTTCCTCTCGCAGCCGTTCTTCGTCGCCGAGGCGTTCACCGGGAAGGCCGGCGCGAACGTCCCGATCGCGGAGACGATTCGCTCCTTCCAGGAGATCTGCGCGGGCAAGTGGGACCACCTGCCCGAGGGC
>DASTYR010000038.1:0-3747 GCA_035764795.1 Solirubrobacterales bacterium
GTGCGAGCACGGCCGAGAGCAGTGCGACGTCGACGATGTAGAAGGCGAGCGAGCTGAGCAGCCCCGTCCGGAAGCGGTCGGGCAGCACCTCCGCGACCAGGCCCGCGGCCGCGCCGGAGAGCACGTACAGCGAGCTGTTGAAGACGAGCTTGACTGCGGGCCGGCGGCTATACGACTCGACCAGCAGCATCGCCAGCGCGCCGACGATGGCCGCAGAGCGCCAGCCGTAGAGGACGGCCGTCGAGGCAATGAAGACGTTGGCGAACGACGTCTCGCCGGTCGCCACTCGCTCGATCGGGACGGGGAAAGCCTCGGCGAGGGTCGTCACGAGCAGAAGCGCGATCAGCGGACCGGCCAGGCTCCGGAGGCCGCCGCCCACAGCCGCGAGCGCGAAGACGGCTGCTCCGGCCGCGCAGACCGGGAAGACGACGAGTCCCGTGCCTGCCGGAACCAGGTTCCGCAAGGCCGCAACCAGCCGGTCGGTGGCCACGTCCCGTCAAGTGGTGTATGAGGCTGGGCGCGCCATCCTCGCCTGATGGTCAGGCGGCTGCTTCGATCGCGTTCACCTCCTCGGGCTGGATCGGGGGCGGGGCGAGCGCCTTGGTGATCGACTCGGCGCTCATGTAGCGGCGGACGACGGCCCACTCGTCGTGCTGCTCGGCGAGCAACGCGCCGACCAGGCGGACGATCGATGGTCGGTCGGGAAAGATCCCGACGACGTCGGTGCGGCGGCGGATCTCGCGGTTGAGCCGCTCGAGCGAGTTGTTGCTCCACAACTGCCGCCAGTGCTCCTTCGGAAACGCGGTGAAGGCGAGCAGATCAGGCTCGCCCTCGTCGAGCAGGGCCGCCGCTTCGGGGAAGCGCGTCTCGAGCTGGTCGACGATCCGGCGGTGCTGCTCGTGGACTGTCTCGGCGTCGGGCTGGGCGAAGATCGTCCTCACCATCGTCGCGACGAACGACTGGGCGCTCTTCGGCACCCGGGTGAGCAGGTTGCGCATGAAGTGGGTGCGACACCGCTGCCAGGAGGCGCCGGGCAGCGTCGCCTGGACCGCGTCGACCAGACCAGGGTGCGCGTCTGAGGTCACCAGCCTCACGCCGCTGAGGCCGCGCGCGACCAGCGAGCGCAGGAAGGCGAGCCAGGCCGCGCCGTCCTCGCTGGTGACGACGTCGAGGCCGAGCGACTCCCGGAAGCCCTTCCGGTTGACCGCGACCGCGTGCACGACGCAGACGTTGACTGTGCGCCCGCCCTCCCGGCACTTGACCTCGAGCGCATCGAGGACGAGGTACGCATACGGCGCTCCATCGAGCGGGCGGGTGCGGAAGTCCTCGACGATCTGGTCGAGGCTCTTCGCCAGCCGGGAGACCTGGCTTACCTGAAGCAGGGCCGGTGTCAAGGGCGGGGAGTGGTTGCGCGGGTGGCGGGGGCGGGGATTGCTCCGATCGCGTGGCGGATGCCCGGGCTTACCTGGGTGCGCGACGGTGATGTCGGTCACGTGATGGTGGATGGGGTCGATCCGCACGGGACGACTCCGGCCGCTCGGTCTCTTTTGGACAGCCACCCGCGGGCGGTAGTCGTCAGGTCTTCGGGAGCGGGCCGGAAGGATGGTGGCCATCTTGAGCTGGGTGGGCTGCGCGGCTGCGATCGGGCGGGTTCGCATCGCTCAGCCACTGACCGGTTCGAGCGCTGAGGGGCCGAGCGCGCGCAGGGTGTGGAAGCAGCGGCGGGTGAGCTTGCGCGCAATCGTCAGCGAGGCCTGGGTGTGTGAGAGTCCGCGTGTCTTGAGGGCGAGGTACTGCTGGTGGTCGGGGCTGGTGCGCCGGCAGGCCGACTGGGCGGCCTCGTACAGGGCCCAGCGGGCGTCGGGCGGGCCCTGGCGGGTGAGCTTGCCCAGGCGGGAGCGCCGGTCGGAGCGGTGGACGCCGATGTCGAGGCCGACCGCGCGTACCGCCTTGCGTGAGGCCGAGAGGCGGGTGACGTCGCCGAGCTCGACGAGGATCGTCGGTGCGGTGAGCGGCCCGATGCCGAAGTGGCGCTGGAGCGCCTGGCAGCCGGTCTGGCGGCGGGCGAGCTGACGCAGCTGCCGCTCGAGCGGGGCGAGCTGGGCGTCGAGCGCGTCGATCATCACCAGTGCGATCCGGATCCGTTCGTGCGCGGCCTCGGGGAGCGGTAGGGCGGCGAGCGCCTGCCGGCCGTCGGCGCTGAGCAGCCGGCGCGGGACCGCACGGGCGGGGATGCCGTGGTGGAAGAGGGTGGCCTGGATCCGCTGCAGCCATTCGCAGCGGTCGTCCAGGAGCGTCTTGCGCAGCCGGGTGCGGGTGCGCCACTCGCGCACGTGCGCGGGTGGGATCCACGCCTCCGGCAGCCGCCGCTCGGCCAAGAGCTGGCGCAGGTGGCGCGCGTCGGCGCGGTCGGTCTTCGCGCGGCGCTTCCTGCCCCTCCGCGCGGCGACCTCGGCCGGGTCGGCCAGGTGGGGGACGGCGCCGGCGGCGGCGAGCGCCTCGCAGACGAACAACCAGCCGGTGCACGCCTCGACGGCGACATCGACCTGCCGGCCGGGGAAGCGGCCAACCCAGGCGCCGACCGCCTCACGGATCGAGGGGATGCGCCCCCGGCTCAGCTCGCCCGTCTCCGTGTCGAGCGCGTCGAAGGTGATCTGGTTTCGGTGCACGTCGAATCCGGCTACGATCGCCATCTGGGGCCTCCTTCGAGCTCCGGGGTTTACGGACTGCGCGAAGAATTCTCGCGCCGAGCCGCGGGAGGCCCTGCTTCATGCCATCTCTTCGACATCCGCTCGACGCCGAGCTGCTGGACGAGCTTCTCGACCCGACGGGTGGAGACGCCGGCGAGGTAGGCGTCGGCGATCACCGACACGAACGCCTGCTCCGCCCGCCGGCGCGGCTGCAACAGCCAGTCCGGGAAGTACGAGCCCTCCCGCAGCTTGGGGACCGCGAGCTCGATCGAGCCGACCCGCGTGTCCCAGTCGCGCCCGCGGTAACCGTTGCGCCGGTTGACCCGCTCCGGCGAGCGCTCCCCGTAGGAGGCGCCGCAGAGCGCGTCGACCTCGGCGCCCATCAGCGCCTCCGCGAACTCCTGGACCATCGCCCGCAACAGATCCGGGCTCGCCTGCTCGAGCTGCTTGCGCAACCAGCTCGAAAGCTCCATCGTGCTCTCGACCACCGTGCTCCTCCTCGCTGAGTCTTGGACAAGACCTCGCGAGGATGGCGCGGTGGTCAGCTACCACCCGGACCCGCCGCAGCCGCTCCGCACTCGCCTACGGCTCGCGCTCCGCGACAGCGGCGGGAACGCCCTCAACCGGCTCGTACACCACGAGCGGGGACGCTACTGGTCGGCGTGGGTGAAGGTCCCGGCAGCGTAGCCCGTCTCGTAAGATCGGTGCGTGCAGCGACGCGAGGCCGGATGCAGCTGCGGCCAGCTCCGGGTAACGACGGCGGGCGATCCCGTGCGGATCTCGATGTGTCACTGCCTCGCATGCCAGCGTCGGACCGGCAGCGCGTTCGGGATGCAGGCGCGGTGGCCGAAGGATCGGGTCGACGTCACCGGACGGCACAAGGAGTACGCCCGCATCTCGGACGCCGGCGAGGAGCGCACGTTTCGCTTCTGCCCGGACTGCGGCGCAACGGTCTTCTGGACGACCGAGGGCTGGCCGGACTCAATCGCGGTCGCGATCGGAGCGTTCGCCGATCCCTCGTTCCCACAGCCGACCGTCTCCGTCTACGAGTCGCGAC
>DASTYR010000039.1:0-12133 GCA_035764795.1 Solirubrobacterales bacterium
ATCGCCCCATCGCACGGCCGGCGCGACCCTCGTCACGGCGCGGCCTCCGCTCGGCGCCTTCAACGTCGAGCTCGACAGCGATGACCTGGATGCAGCCCGTGCCGTCGCTGCTGGTTTACGCGAGTCGGGCGGCGGCCTGCCGGGCGTTCGGGCAATTGGCCTGCCGCTCGCTGCCGGCAACACCCAGGTCTCGACCAACGTGCACGACCCCGTCGCGGTCCCGCTCGGGGAGGTGGTGGAGCGAGTGCGCGCGCTGGCGGCGCCGCTGGGCGCGCAGCCGGTCAGGGCGGAAGTGATCGGTCTAATACCCGAGGCGGCCCTCGCCGGCTACCCAGCCGACGTACCGATCCGTGGCTTCGAGGCGGAACAGCAGACGATCGAGAAGCGCCTGGCAGTTCTCTCCTGAGAGCATGCCGGCCACGTCGCCGCCCGCCCGCTAGATTCCGTCCGTGGCCCAGGCCCGGAAAAAACGACGGAGAAAGCATCGCGGCACCCAGGGCGGCCGGGTGGAACCGAACCGCCGCGCCAGCCGGCCCCGCAGCCGCGAGGAGGCCAAGGCCAGGGCGCGCGCCTCCCGCAAGCGCCCCGCCTCCCGGGTCGATGCGCCGCCGACCTGGCGCAACGCCGTCGTGCGGGCGGTTGTCGCCGCGATCATCTTCACTGCGCTGCTGGTTCTGCTCTTCGGCCGGCCGCTAGGCGCCGCCATGGGCCTGGGCGCCGCAATGCTCCTCTTCTACGTGCCGGCCGGTCACTACGTCGACACGATGATGTGGCGGCGGCGCGAGCGTGCCCGCATTCGCGCCGAGGAAGGGCAGTGAGCCTCGACGTCCGCATGCTGACGGTCGGCCCGATCGCCGAGAACTGCTTCGTCGTGCGGCGCGAGGGCTCCGGCAAAGGGATCGTGGTCGATCCCGGCGAGGAGCCGGAGCGAATCCTCGCCACCGTCGAGGAGATGGGGATCGAGGTCGAGGCGATCCTCGTCACCCACTGCCACTTCGATCATGTCGGCGCCGTGGCGCCGCTGGCGGCGGCGACCGAGTCGCCCGTCTTCTGCCCGGAGATCGAGACGCCTGTGCTTGCCGATCTCATGGCCTACGTCCCCTATCCCGGCATCGGGCCGTACGAGAGCTACGACGCCGACGAGACGGTCGCCGGCGGCGAGTCGCTGCAGTTGGCGGGCCTCGCCATCGACGTCATCTTCACCCCGGGGCACAGCCCCGGTCACGTCACCTACTCGGTCCGCGACGAGGCGGCGATGTTCTCCGGCGACGTCCTCTTCCAGGGCTCGGTGGGACGCGTCGACCTGCCGGGCGGCGACGGGCCCACCTTGATGCGCTCGATCCGGGCTCTGCTCGAGTCCCACCCGCCCGAGACGACCGTCTATCCGGGGCACATGGGCGTCACCACGCTCGGCGCCGAGCGGTCCGGCAATCCGTTCCTGACTGCCCTCGCCTGAGATGGCGGGCAGCTCCTACCAGGCGCCGCGAGGCACCTTCGACGTGCTCCCTGCCGAAAAACGGGTGCGACGTCGAGTCGAATCGGTTGCGATCACGATCCTCAGCCGGGCGGGCTACGAGCCGATCGCGACGCCTGTCTTTGAGGACACCGACCTCTTCGAGCGCGGTGTCGGCCGTTCGACGGACGTCGTCCAAAAGGAGATGTTCACGTTCGAGGACAAGGGCGGCCGCAGCCTCACCCTGCGGCCGGAGGGCACCGCGCCGATATGCCGCGCCTACCTCGAGCACGGCATGCACAAGCTGGCGCAGCCCGTGAAGCTCTACTACCGCGGTCCCTTCTTCCGCCACGAGCGCCCGCAGGCCGGCCGCTACCGGCAGTTCCATCAGGTCGGCCTGGAGGCGATCGGCAGCGACTCGCCGCTGGCCGATGCCGAGGCGATCATGCTGCTTTCCGACCTGCTCACCGAGCTCGCCGTGCCGGGGGTGGAGCTGCGGCTGGGCAGCCTCGGCTCGTTCGAGGCGCGCAAGGACTACCTCGAGGAGCTGAAGGCGCACCTGCGGGCGAACGAAGGCGACCTCAGCAAGGAGGTCCGCGAGCGCATCGACCTCAACCCGCTGCGCGCCTTCGACGCCGATGACGAGGGAACGCGCGGGGTGATGGCCGGGGCGCCGACGATCGTCGAGCGCCTCGATGGCGACGACGCCAGGCACTTCGCCGAGGTGAGGGCGCTGCTCGAGGCGGCGGGCACGCCTTACACCGTCGACCCGACCCTGGTTCGCGGGCTCGACTACTACACCCGCACCATCTTCTCCTTCGTCTGCCCCTCGCTGGGAGCGCAGTCGGAGGTCGGCGGTGGCGGTCGCTACGACGGCCTGATCGAGCAGCTGGGCGGGCCGGCGACGCCCGCGGTCGGGTGGGCGGCGGGGATCGAGCGAATCATGCTGGCGATGGGAGAAGAGGCGACGCCAAGCCGGCGTGATGCCTTCCTCGCGGCGGCCGACGAGGATCAGCGTCAGCGTGCCCTGGCGCTGGCGATCGAGTTGCGCCATGCGGGTCTCTCGGCCGAGGTCGACTTGGCGGGCCGTGGCCTCAAGGGCCAGCTCAAGCACGCCAACCGGATCGGCGCCCGCCACGTGCTGATCCTGGAAGCGGACGGAGCGCTGCAGATGCGCGACATGGAGAGCGGCGACCAGCGGCCGATCGCTCCGGGTGAGGTCCTCGACGAGCTCTCGAGGTAGGAGCAGTGAGAGACTGCCCGAGCCGATGACGGACCCTTTCCCCGCGATTTGTCCCAACGCCTACCGCGACACCTGGTGCGGGCAGGTGCTTGGCGAGCGCGTCGATTCTGAGGCGCGGGTGGCGGGCTGGGTCCATCGCCGCCGCGACCACGGTGGGCTGATCTTCATCGACCTGCGGGATCGGACCGGGATCGTGCAGCTGGTCTTCCATCCCGACTCCTCGGGCGAGGCATTCGAGCTCGGTCACAAGCTGCGGGCAGAGGACGTGCTCAGCGCCGCCGGCACCGTGGTGCGCCGCTCCGAGGAGACGGTCAACCCGGACCTCGCGACCGGGGAGTTCGAGCTGCGGGTCGCCGCTGCCGACCTGCTGGCCGACGCCGAGACCCCGCCCTTCCAGATCGAGGGCTTCTCGGGCGAGGTGGGGGAGGACGCGCGGCTGCGCCACCGCTACCTCGACCTGCGGCGCGAGCCGATGCGTGAGGCGCTGGAGCTGCGCCACCGGGTTACGGCGGCGATGCGAGAGTTCCTCGACCGCGAGGGCTTCCTCGACGTCGAGACGCCCGTTCTGACTCGTTCGACGCCCGAGGGAGCGCGCGACTTCCTCGTCCCGAGCCGGCTGCAGCGCGGCTCCTTCTACGCCCTGCCGCAGTCCCCGCAGCTGTTCAAGCAGCTGCTGATGATCGCCGGCCTCGAGCGCTACTACCAGGTAGCCCGCTGCTTTCGAGACGAGGACCTGCGGGCGGACCGCCAGCCCGACTTCACCCAGCTCGACATCGAGATGTCGTTCGTCGACGTCGACGACGTGATCGACGTCAACGAGCGGCTGCTGGCGCACGTCTTCGAGTCCGTGGGTGGCCCCGATATCGAGGCGCCGATCCATCGCCTCTCCTACGACGAGGCGATGGATCGCTTCGGCACCGACCGCCCCGACCTGCGCTTCGACCTCGAGCTCGTCGACCTCTCCGGCGCGTTACGTGAGACCGAGTTCAAGGTCTTCGCCGGGGCGATCGGCTCAGGCGGCGCGGTGCGAGGCCTCAATGCCGGCCGTTGCGAGCTGCCGCGCTCCGAGCTCGACGGTCTCATCTCGCGGGCTCAGGAGCTGGGCGCCAAGGGATTGGTTTGGGCCTTCCGCGAGGGCGACGGCTGGCGCTCGCCGACCGCGAAGTTCCTCTCCGAGCGGGAGCTCTCGGAGCTCAACGAGGCGCTCGGTGCCGAGGAGGGGGACCTGCTTCTGCTGGTCGCCGACCAGCGGCGCGTCGCCGATGCCGTGCTCGGGCAGCTGCGGGTCGACCTGGCGGAGCGCTTTGGTCTGATTGCGGCCGGCGAGGACCGATTGGTCTGGATTGTCGACTGGCCGCTGCTCGAGTGGAACTCCGACCAGGACCGCTGGGACCCCCTGCACCATCCCTTCACCGCGCCGGCCGGCGAGTTCGATCCCGAGCGGCCGGGAGAGGCGCGGGCGCTCGCCTACGACCTCGTCTGGAACGGCCAGGAGATGGGTGGCGGCTCGATCCGCATCCATCGCGCCGACGTCCAGCAGGCCCTCTTCGCCGCGCTCGGCATCGATGCCGAGGAGGCAGAGGCACGCTTCGGCTTCCTGCTCGAGGCGCTGCGGTTCGGCGCGCCTCCCCACGGGGGCATCGCCTACGGCCTCGACCGGATCGTGCAGCGCCTGGCCGGCGCCGACTCGATCCGCGACGTGATCGCCTTTCCCAAGACTGCCTCGGGCGCCGACCTGCTGACCGGGGCGCCGGCCCCGGTCGAGGAGATGCAGCTGAAGGAGCTCGGCGTGGCGCTGCACCGCCCCGGCCGCGCCGGTCACTAGCCGGCGGCGACATGGTCGCTGCGTGGTGGCTCTGCGAGCGGTCAAGATAGTGCGATGAGCTTGCGAGACCGCCTGCGGCGTGCCTTTGGCCCCGGCCCGGGGGCGACGCCGGTCCACGTCGGCGATCCCAGCTTCGACGGCTGGGAGGTCGTCCGCGACTTCGCCGACGTGAGGACGGCCAAGGCCTGGCACCAGGCGCTGGCGGAGGCGGGAATCGACGCGGCCCTCACCGCCGACTGGCCACTCGACCGCTATGGCCGCGGCGATATCGCCCTGCGTGTGACGGCCGAGGACTGGAGCGAGGCCGAGCTGCTGCTCAGCAATCTCGACCTCGATTGACTCAGGCGGCCGCCAGGGCAACAACCTCGCATCGCTGCAAGCCTGGGGAAAAGCGCTCGCCACAGGCGGCTGGCGGTGGTACGGTGGGCACAAGGCTCGAGCCCGTGCGCGAGCCGTCCCAACGTTTGACCCAACACAAACGGCTTGGGGGCCGATCTCTCTCGGTCTCGTGGGATCGCGAGGAGGCGCCCGCCCTTCACTTCAAGGGATCAAAGCCAGGGGCGGCAACGGCGGGCTGGAGCCCTTTTCGTCGCCAGTCAAGGGGAGAATTCGGACGAGTGCTCCCTTAGCGTCTCTATGGCACGGAAAGGGAGCACTCGTTCCCGAGAAAGCGTCGATTGGCTGATCGCCGATGTCGCGGAGCGACAGCACGGTGTCGTCGCACGACGGCAGCTTCGCGAGCGAGGAGTGACGAACGCGCGAATCGAGGGACGAATCAGGCGGGGACAGTTGTACCCCCTGCATCGTGGCGTCTATTCGGTGGGCCATCGCGTCGTGACGCGGGAAGCCCGCTGGCTTGCTGCCGTGCTGGCCTGCGGTGATGGAGCCGTGCTCAGTCACCGGTCGGCGGCGCAGCTTTGGGGCCTCGCACGGCCTTCGGCTGGGGCGATCCATGTCACCCGGGCCGTGGGATGGAAGGCTCCTGACGGGATCCGCGCGCATCGGGCAGTCCTGCCAGATGACGAGCGCGCGACGTTCGACGGCATCGCTGTGACCACAGTTCCTCGCGTCATGCTTGATCTGGCTGGCGAATGCTCGCCCCAGGAGGTCCAACGCGCCATAAACCAGGCCGAAGTTCTGCGATTGACGGATCCACTCTCATTGCCGGACCTGCTCGAGCGATATCCCGGGCGGCGTGGCACGGCACGGCTGCGAACAATCCTGGGCGACGAGACAGCGCTAAACGGTCCGACAAGGAACGACTTCGAGGACCGCTTCGCGGCACTGCTGGACGCGCACGGGTTGCCGAACCCCCGCTTCAACGCCGACCTTGTAGTGCGAGGGCGGCACTTCAATGTCGACTGCCTTTGGGCCGAGGAGCGGTTGATCGTCGAGCTCGACGGCGGCGCCGTTCATCGGACGGCGCGGGCGTTCGAGGCGGACAGGGAGCGCGATCGCATTCTCGGCTCGGAGGGATGGCAGGTCGCGAGGGTGACCTGGCGGCAGCTGAACGACGACGCGGACGGCGTGGTGGACGACCTGCGCCGGACCCTTCGCCGGCGCGGGGCGCGCCCGCCTACCCTGTAGTGAATGGAGCACGAGCTGTTCGAGCACTTTCTGCGCGACGAGTCGCGGCGCGGCCCGGCACCCGGTGGCGCGTTCACCGGTGCGGCTGGCGGCGCCGCCTGCGGCGATCTCTCCCGCGTCTCCCTCGTCTTGAGGGAAGGCCGTGTGGAGACCGTCCGCTTCGACGCGGAGGGATGCGGGGCGACGCGTGCGGCGACTGCGGCGGTTGCCGAGATGGTCGAAGGGGAGTCGGTTCTGACGGCGGCACGCATCGGAGTCGGGGAGGTCGATGAGGCAATCGGCGGCCTGACGCCGGCCAAGCGCCACGCCGCACAGCTCGCCGCCGACGCACTGCACCGGGCGCTGGCCAGGGCAGCCGCCTCGGACGAGCGCCTCGCCGACGAACCGCGGGCCGGCGCTCGCCAGCGGGTCCTGGTGGCGATGTCGGGTGGCGTCGACAGCGCCGTCGCGGCCCTGCTGGAACGCGAGCGCGACGCCGAGGTCCTGGGGGTGACGCTGAAGCTCTGGGCCGATCCGGAGACCGACGGGGCGAAGGCCTGCTGCTCCCCCGAGGCTGTGCTCGGCGCCCGCTCGGTGGCCCACTCGATCGACGTCCCCCACCTGACCCTCGACCTCGAGGAGGAGTTCCGCCGGCGCGTCGTCGGCGCCTTTCTTTCCGGTTACGGCGCCGGTGCGACGCCGAACCCCTGCATCGTCTGCAACGGCGAGGTGCGGATCGCCGCGATGGTCGACCTCGCGCAGCGGCTGGGCGCCACCTACCTGGTGACCGGCCATTACGCGCGGATCGTCGATGACGGCGCCGGTCCCCTGCTGGCCGCCGCTTCGGATCGCAACAAGGACCAGAGCTACATGTTGGCTGCGTTACCCCCGGCGTTGCTGGAGAGGGTGCGGTTTCCGCTCACCGAGCTGACCAAGCCGCAGGTACGGGAGATCGCCGCCCGCCACGGGCTCTCGGTGGCCCGCAAGCCCGAGAGCCAGGATCTCTGCTTCCTCGCCGGCCAGGGCAAGGCAGGTTTCCTACGTCGCCACGGGGGCCTGCGCGACCGCGAGGGCGCCGTGCTCGATCGCGCCGGGCAGCGCGTCGGACGCCACCGCGGACACCACAACTTCACGGTCGGCCAGCGGCGCGGCATCGGCGTCTCTGCCGATGAGCCGCTTTACGTGCTCGCCACCGACGCTGGTGCCAATACCGTCACCGTCGGCACCCGAGCGGAGCTGGCGACGACCACGGTCAAGGTGCGCGACGCCGTCCTGCACCGGGAGGGCGACCGGATAGACGCGGTCAGGTTGCGCTACCGGGCGTCGCCGGTTCCCGCCACGATTCGGGCTGCCGGTGCGGGACGCCACCCCGAGCTGGAGGTGGCGCTCGCCGAGCCGTTTGCCGGCGCCGCGCCGGGCCAGACGGCGGTGCTCATGGCCGGCGAGGCGATCGTCGGCCATGGCACCATCAAGGACGGTTAGACCGCCGCTTCTTCCCTTTCTTTGCGCCGTTCTTCGCGGCGCAGCTGGGCGACCGCTTTCACGCAGCGGCTGAACTCGGTCCCCTTCTCGCCTTTGACGTGCTTCTTGCTGAGCCCTTTACAGGCTTTGCGCGGATGCATATCCGGGTGTTTCGCGGCCTGAGCCAGCGCTTTCACGCAGCGGCTGAACTCGGTCCCCTGCTCGCCTTTCACGTGCTCTTTGCTTTTCCCCTGGCAACGTTTGCCGTGCGCTTTCGCGTGCTCGGGCGGGGAGGGTTTGGTCTTAGGCGGCTCGGGGGCTGGCGTGTAGTCGACAGCGCCTGCCGTCGCCGGAAGGGCTGCCAGCGCCAGCGCGCCGGTTGCAAGTGCCATCTTCAAACGCAGTCTCATCCTGCCTCCTTGTGATCGGGACGCCAAGGGCGGGTGCCCACGGCTTACTCTCCTGGAGCAACGGCGATCATGTCCCCACGTCAGGGCAAAAACGATCCGGTTCCTGGCCGGATGTATGAGCGCATTTCGCTAGGGCTGGCCTGGGATGGCCGGCTCTTCCGTTTGGCCGGTGTCCTTTGCCGCAGGTTTGCCCTTTCCGGCGGCTGGCGTTTGCGGTGACGTCGTCGTCCCCGCGGCTGGCGGAGCTACGGGAGAAACACCGTCCGCCTGCGGCGGCTGCGCGGGGGAGGGGCGCGTAGCGCCCTTGTCGGCAGGCTGGCCCCCTGCGCCCGGATTGGCGTCGGCCGGTATCTGGGGCGGAGCTTGGTCGGTTTCGTTCTTGGTCGAACCGCCGCCGGTCCCTGGGGCGGCGGGCGGCGGAGGAGCAGTCGGTAAGTCAGCCGGCTTCCCCTGGCCTGCCTTGCGGCCGCCCGCATGACCGTGGCCAGAGCGGGGAGGCGTGTGGCCAGCGTGCTCCGGTCCTCCGGCCGCCGGCTGCGCCGCGGTGGCACGCGGTGAGGCGTGACCGTCGACGGCCTGATTCCCCCTGGGTGCTCCCGGTGCGGATTTTCCCCGGTCAGGCGCCGCCGGCTCGGGTGGCGCTCCGACTTGTCCCTGAATTCCCGCCGGCGCCGATCGCCCTGGAGCCGAAGGGCCGCTATGCGGGTTCACCGCCGATCCACCTCCACCTGGGAGCGGGAGATCGAGCACGCCGCCCCGGTCGGCGGCTCCGGCGCCAACCGCGGCAGCGACGACGACTGCGGCTGCCGACTTGACGACGGCTGAGCCGGTCAGGCCGACGCCGGCCGCTCCACCGAGCCCCACGCCGGCCGTCCCGCCCAGGCCTCCCGCGGCCGCCGAGCCGCCAAGCGTCGCGCCGGCGCCACCGGCCGCAGCCCCGCCGGCCCCGCCCGACGCAGCCTGGGCCAGCGCTGCCATCGAAAGCGCCAGTGGCAGGGGGGTGATCGCCGCCAGGTCCGCACGGCGGCGGGCGATTTCGTCGCGGAAGGCGCGACAGTCGCTGCAGTCGCGCAGGTGGGCGCGCAGGTCGCGCCGCCGGGCGACACGCCCGTCGGCGTCGGAAATCGTCTGACGGATCCCGTCGCAGCTCATCTCACGCCCCTGCTCCATCTGCCGCAGGCTCAGCCGCGCCTCGTAGAGGGTCTGGCGGGCGACCGCCGCGGTGGTGCCGAAGGAGGCGCCGATCTCGGCGAAGTCGAGCCCGGCCAGCTCTCGCATGACAAGTGCCGATCGCTGCCGCTCCGGCAGCTCGCGGAGGTCGAAGAGAAGTCCCCGCAGCCTCTCCCGCGTGCTTGCCGTCTCGGCGAGGCCCGCCTCTCCCGCGAGGTGCTCGGGGCTTAGCTCGACGCTGTCGCGACGCTTGCGCAGTGTTTCCACCGCCTCGTTGCGGGCGATCCGATAGAGCCATGGCTTGAGCTTGATCTCGCGCTGCTCGCCCGGCAGGGCGCGCATCACCTTGACCATCGCGTTCTGCAGCGCTTCCTGGGCATCCTGCGCGTTGCTGGTCGTGGCCAGGCAGAAGCGGTACAGATCCTGGTGGTAGCGGCGAAAGATCTCGTCGAAGGCGCCGCGGTCGCCGCCCGCCGCGCGCTGCGCGAGCCGGTCGTCGGAGAGCAGTCGCAGCGGCCCGCGCAGGGCCACACCGCCCAGGCGACCCCCGGAGGGGCCGGAGGCGGCGGCTTCGCTCATCTCCTCGCCATCCCAGCATGCAGCGCCATCCCGTCAAGGTTACGGACACAGGTCTAGCGCCTGCAACGGTCCAGGGCGGCGGGCGTCAGCGCTTGTCGCGGGGCGTCGAACGTTTGTTGTCTTAGGCTCCCTTGCATGAGGGCAAACGAGATCCGCCGCACCTACCTCTCGTTCTTCGAGGAGCGGGGGCATCGCATCGTCCCCTCGGCGTCGCTGGTCCCCTCCGTGCACGACCCCTCGGTGCTGCTGACGACGGCCGGCATGCAGCCATTCAAGCCCTACTTCCTGGGCCGCGAAGAGCCACCCGCCCGCCGCCTCGCCGACGTTCAGAAATGCTTTCGCACCACCGACATCGAGGAGGTCGGCAACACCGCCCGCCATCTCACCTTCTTCGAGATGCTCGGCAACTGGAGCTTCGGCGACTACTTCAAGGGGGAGTCGATCCCCTGGGGCTGGGAGCTCTCAACGCAAGGCTTCGGCCTGGGCCCCGAGCGGATCTGGGCGACTGTCTTCGGTGGCGACGAGGAGCTCGGCCTTGGCCCGGACGAGGAGGCGATCGAGATCTGGAAATCGGTCGGGATGCCGGACGAGCGGATCGTCCGGCTCGGCCGCGCCGACAACTTCTGGCAGGCCGGACCGACCGGACCCTGCGGGCCGTGCTCGGAGCTCTACCTCGATCGCGGCGAGGACTTCGGCGCTTCCGGGGAGCGCCCCGGCGACGACACCGATCGCTTTCTCGAGTTCTGGAACCACGTCTTCATGACCTACGACCTCAGCGAGGACGGCGCTCTGACCGAGCTGCCGATGCGCAACATCGACACCGGTATGGGGCTCGACCGGATGGCGGCGATCCTGCAGGACGTGCCCTCGGTCTTCGAGACCGACTTGATGCAACCGCTGGTCAGCCTGGCCGAGGAACTCTCAGGCCGTCGCTATGACGAGGGTGGGGCGGTGACCCGCGCGATGCGGATCGTCGCCGATCACTCGCGCGGCGCCGCCTTCCTGATTGCCGACGGGGTCGTCCCCTCCAACGAAGATCGCGGCTACATCCTGCGGCGGATCATGCGCCGTGCGATCCAGCAGGGTCGCACGCTCGGCCTCGAGGCGCCGTGGCTGACCCGCTTCGCCGAGCGCACGATCGAGACGATGGCCGACACCTACCCTGAGCTGGCGCAAGAGCGCGAGACGATCGTCCGCTGGGTCGGCGACGAGGAGGAGAGCTTCGGTCGCACCCTGGAGCGCGGCAGCGAGCTGCTCGAGCGGCTGGTCGGCGAGGCCAAGGATGCGGGAACCTCATGGATCGACGCCGCCGACGCCTTCCAGCTGCACGACACCTACGGCTTTCCCTACGACCTGACCAAGGAGTTGCTCGCCGAGCAGGGCCTCGCCGTCGACGACAGCGGCTTCGAGGAGCTGATGGAGGAGCAACGGCAGCGTGCCCGGGTCGGCGCCGCCACCGCGCACGGCTCCGAGAACCGTCACGAGAAGGTGATTGCTTTTGCTGCCGCTGCGGCTCCGGCTCGCTTCGTCGGCTACGAGACGCTACGGGCTACGACCGGCGTCGCCGCGGTCGAGTCCGAGAACGGTCGCGCCTTGGTCAAGCTCGAGGAGAGCCCCTTCTACGCCGAGGGCGGCGGTCAGGTCGCCGACTCGGGCATCCTGCGCTGGAATGGCGGCGAGGCGCGGGTGGTCGACGTCTACCGGGTAGGCGACGACCAAGCGCTGGAGGTCGAGGCACCTCCGCCCGAGCCGGGCATCCCGGTCGAAGCTGCGGTCGACCACGAAGCGCGCCACGCGACGATGCGCAACCACACCGCTACTCACCTCTTGCACGCGGCCCTGCGCGAGCGGCTCGGCGAGCACGTCCGCCAGGCCGGCTCGGCAGTTCGGCCCGACAAGCTGCGCTTCGATTTCACCCATGGTCAGGCGCTCGGCCCGGACGAGATCCGCAGGATTGAGGACCGCGTCAACGAGTGGATAAAGGCAAGCCGGCCGGTGCGTTGGCTCGAAATGGAGCGCAGCGAGGCCGAGCGGCTCGGCGCGATGGCCCTGTTTGGCGAGAAATACGGCGAGTGGGTGCGGATGGTCGAGGTCGACGGCGTCTCACGCGAGCTCTGCGGCGGCACCCACGTCTCCAACACGGCGGAGGTCGGCATCTTCAAAGTCGTCTCCGAGGGTTCGAGCGCCGCCAACGTGCGCCGCGTCGAGGCGGTCACCGGACCGGCCGCGATCGACTGGTTCCGCGAGCGGGAGGACCGCCTCCAGGAGGCGGGGGAGCTGCTCGGCTCGCCACAGGACCCCGTGGGCGCTGCGCGCCGCGCCGCCGAGCGGTTGCGTGAGGCGGGTGAGGGGGCGAAGCAGGCCGAGAGGCAGCTCCTGGGCGAGGAGGCCGACCGTCTGCTCGGCGAGGCGGCGGATCTGGACGG
>DASTYR010000040.1:0-4772 GCA_035764795.1 Solirubrobacterales bacterium
TGGGACGGGATGGCTGCCCTGCGCGAGGCGGGGCTGGCGGCTCGGATCGGTGTCGCGCCGGGCCCGGCGAACGGCTTCACGCTCGACCTGATCGCCTGCTTCGAGCGCTTCGGCGACCGCATCGACTGGGCGATGATCATCCTCAACCCGTTTGAGCCCTGGCCAGGCGAGCTCTGCCTCGAGGCGGCCGACCGCCACGACGTCGACGTCATTACGCGCGTTGTCGACTACGGGGGGCTCTTCTGGGGTGATCTGCGGCCCGGTATGGAGCTGGCTCGCGGCGATCACCGCGCCTTCCGCCCGGACGGCTGGATCGAGGCGGGTCTGGGGAGACTCGGCCGGATCGAGCCGATCGCCGAGCGCGCCGGCCTGACGACGATGCAGCTTGCCTGCCACTGGAACCTCGCCCACCCCGCGGTCGAGTGCGTCGTCCCCACCCTGATCCAGGAGACCGGCGAGGACGCGCGGCCGATCGAGGAGAAGCGGGCGGACCTGGCGGCACTGCCGCCGGCGCAGTTGCTTACGGCTGACGAGATCGCGGAGATCCGCGCGGTCGGCGACAACACCGGCTGCATGGCCCTGAAGGGCGCCAGCCCTCGGCACGAAGGGGATGAGCGTCCAGACCGTTGGCCACTTGACGATCAGCTGGCGGCGGTCGGAGAGCGCTGGGGAATCGATCCACAACGGGATCTCGCCCCCGCCTGAGCGCCGACGGGCCTAAAACCGGTCCTATATCGTCGGAAATCGGCCCATCGGCGGGAGATGGATGAGCGATTCGCTTGACAACGTCCATCCCGACCTGTCCACTAGGAGATCGGCAGACCGCATTCTAGAGCGGAATTTGCCATCCTAAGTGGCGATGTCGTCGCTGCCCGGGGATGAGCTTCACGAGCTTGCGGAACGTCAGGACCCCCGGCTTCTCAGGGCTCTCGACGTGGTCGCGCCTGGCGGCGCGCTGCGCGAGGGGATCGACAACATCGTCCACGCCCGCACCGGCGGCCTAATCGTCGTTGGCGACCCGTCTGACATCTCACACCTGCTGTCCGGCGGGATCCAGCTCGACATCGACTACACGCCGGCGATGCTCTACCAGGTGGCGAAGATGGACGGCGCCATCGTCCTCAACCCGGAGGCGACCAAGATCGTCTGGGCCAACGTGCAGCTGATGCCCGACCCGACGATCCTCTCCGCCGAGACCGGCACCCGCCACCGCACTGCCGAGCGCGTCTCCAAACAGACCGACGCGTTGGTGATCGCGATCTCCCAGCGCCGTGACGTCGTCTCGCTCTACGTCGAGGGCACCAAGTACATCCTGCAGGAGATCCCGGCGGTGCTCGCCAAGGCGAACCAGGGGCTGGCGACCCTCGACAAGTACCGCCAGCGGCTCGAGCAGGTCTCGAGCCGGCTGACGATGCTCGAGTTCGAGGGTGGCAGCGTCCTTTACGACGCGCTGACCGTCCTGCAGCGCGCCGAGCTGGTGACCCGGATGGCGGTCGAGGTCGAGCGCTACATCGTCGAGCTCGGCACCGAGGGGCGCCTGATCGAGATGCAGCTGGAGGAGACGATGGTCGGCGTCGCCGCCGCCAAAACCGCCTTGATCCGCGACTACAGCGTCGAAGACTCCGAGGAGAACCTCGCCACCGTGCTGCAGTCGCTCTCGCGCCTCCCGCATGAGGAGGTGCTCGACTTCGGTCGCCTCGCCGAGCTGCTCGGCTACGACCGCAAGTTGAACACGCTCGACTTCCCGGTGGCCCCGCGCGGCTACCGCGTCCTCGGCCACGTGCCGCGGATCCCCAAGCTTGTCGTCCAGAAGATCATCCAGGAGCTGGGCGGCCTGGAGCAGGTCCTGGCTGCCTCCGACGACGACCTCGAGGCCGTCGACGGAGTCGGTCCGACCCGGGCCAAGGACATCCGCGAGGGACTGCGGAGGCTCCAAGAGGTCGACATGGTCGACCGCTATTTGCAGAGCTGACCCAAGATGGCGATACCCGCCGTCGCGAACCGAAAGGAGCGAGCGATTCCCGAGCTAGAGGAGGCAGTCGAGATCGGCACCGAGGAGGATGTCGAGTACATCTGTGATTTCGAGGAGGGGGACAAGGTCGTCTACCCCCACCACGGAGCCGGTCTCGTGATGAAGAAAGAGACGCGGGAGCTGATGGGCGAGGAGCGCGAATACCTCACCATCAAAATCCTCCACAACGAGCTCACCGTGATGGTTCCGTGCGAAAACGCCGGCAAGGCAGGGCTGCGCCGAGTGATCGACGAGGAGGAAATCAAGAAGGTGACAGCGGTCCTCACCGACGACGTCTCGGAGATGCCCAAAAACTGGAACCGGCGTTTCAAGTACAACCGCGAGAAGATCAAGACCGGCGACGTCTTCGAGCTCGCAGAGGTGGTCCGCAACCTGGCGCTTCGCGAGATGGAGAAGGGCCTCTCCACCGGCGAGAAGCAGATGTACACGCGGGCCAAGAAGATCCTCGCGTCGGAGTTCATGTACGCGCTCGACAAAGACGAGGAGGGCGCGGAGGAGTACCTCGACGGGCTGCTGGAGGACCGCTTCGCCGCCACCGTCGCTGCCTAGCGTTACCGCAGTCGTCGCGGCTGCCGGCTCCGGGGAGAGGCTCGGAGCCGGCGGTCCGAAGGCGTTCGTGCCGGTTGCGGGCAAACGCCTGATCGAGTGGTCGCTGGCGGCTTTGCGGGCCGCTCCCAGCGTCGGCGCGATCGTCGTCGCCTGTCCACCAGGCCGGGCCGGCGAGCTCGAGGACGGGCTTGGAGAGCTTGAGAACGGACTCTCCGGTGCTGGCCTGTCCCTGGTCGAGGGAGGTGCGACGCGCGCCGATTCCGTCGCCAACGGCCTCGCACTCGTTGAGACGGAGCTGGTTGCGATCCACGATGCGGCACGCCCGCTGCTGACGCCGGAGCTGGTCGAGGGAGTGGTCGGCGGCCTGGTGTCGGACCCTGACGCCGACGCGGCAATTGCGGCGGCGCCTCTCACCGACACGATCAAGCGCGGAGGGTCGAACGTCGAGGAAACCGTCGATCGCGCCTTGCTCTGGGCGGCGCAGACGCCGCAGGTGTTCCGCACCGAAGCTCTGCGGCGGGCGATCGATTCCTACCCGGCTGATGCACCCGAGCCGACCGACGAGGCGATGCTGATCGAGGCTGCGGGCGGCCGAGTCCTGATTCACTCCGCCTCGCCCGAGAACCTGAAGGTCACGACCCCGCTCGACCTCAGGGTCGCCGAGCTGCTGCTGGCCGATCGCGTTCGATGATGTGGTTGCGCCGCCGCCGGTTGTAGAGCAGTCGCTCGATGTAGAGCGTGGTGACGCCGGCGAAGACGATCGCCGTCAGGTTGACCGCCAGCTGTGCCATCGCGCCGCGCCATTCCGACCAGTCGGCGACAGCCGCGGAGATGCCGACGTTGGCAGCCGCCGGGATGGTCGTCACCGAGATCAGCACCCCTACCAGTGCCCCCGACTTGGCCGAGGTAAGCGAGAGAACCCCCGCCGTCCCGGCGATCGCGGCGACGATGAAGGAGAAGGCGTCGGGGTGGGAGATGAAGTCGGTCAGCGGGTGGTCGCCGCCGCTGAAGTCGGCCTCGATCAGCCCGGTGGCCTTGCAGAGAAAAGTGAACAGGAAGGCTGCCGTGATGCCGAGGGGGAAGCCCACCGCCAACGCCATCAGTGACCGCAGCGCGAAGTCGAGCCGGCGCTCGACCAGCGCCACACAGAAGCCGGCGATCGGACCGAACTCCGGGCCGACGACCATCGCGCCGACGATCAGGATTGGCGAGTCGAGGAAGATTCCGACCGAGGCGATCAGACAGGCGATCGTGAAGAAGATCAGGTAGTTGCCTGCCAGCTCGGTGCTCTCAGAGGTGCGCGCCTCGACCTCCTCCCAGACCACTGCGTCGGATGGCGCCCCCGGCGCCGCTCGCTCGGCTCGCTCGGCTGCCTCGGAGAGTTGCGAGTCGATCTGCTCCAACGAGATCGAGCCGTAGCGCGGCACGCCGAGCTCTTTGAGGTCGTCGATGACGACGCTGGCGTCCTCGCGGGCGACGTCGCAGAGGACGACGTCGCCGGCCGGCTTGCGCGCCGCGCCGCCGAGGAAGACGAGGTTGCTGGTGGACGGCGTCGCCTCCAGCACGTCGAGCACCCGTTGCGAGCGATCGGCCGGCACGACGATCCGCAGGTGGACCACGGCGCCAGAGTAGCCTCCGTTGGGGCGTCGACTCGGTCCGCGTCGGATGCTAAGGCTTACCAAGTGAAGGCTCAGGACGACCGTGTTGGATCGCCTCGAGCCTCGGGCGCCGGAAATAGAGGCGGCGATCTTTGCCTACCTCCGTGACCGCATCCAGGCGAGCCGCGCGCGAGGGGGTCGACCTCGTCGCCATGCTGGGTTCCTCGACCGCGGGCATCAGCACGGCGATGGAGCGGTATTCGGTCGCGACCGACTCCAGGAGCCGGTCGATCTGCGCGACCTGTTGCAGACCGGCTTCTTGAGCCGCATACAGTTGTCTGCAATGTCGATAGGCTTCAACCTGCTCGTGCGACGCTTGGCGGACGCCACTCGACTCGCCTCCTTCGGCGCCGCCCTGACCTTTGCCGCCTGGGTTTCCGGGGCGGAGATCGACAACTGGCCCCTGGCACTCCTCGTCGCCGCGTCTCTCGCCGGCGTCTGGGGGGTCGCCTACGGTGGCCTAACGCTCTCCGTTTGCCTGCGGACGGCGAACATCGAGACGGCGCAGGCACTGGTGCCGCTCTTCTTTCCCG
>DASTYR010000041.1:0-3529 GCA_035764795.1 Solirubrobacterales bacterium
GAAGGAGGGTGGGGGGGTCGACCCCCCCACCCTCCTTCTCTTCACCCCGGCGCCACTCGACGGAGCTGGCGGCTAGGACGCCGCCCGCGATGACCAGATACAGCGGGACGAGGAGATTCGCAGTGTCGCCGCCCGCCTCGAGGGGGATGCGGAAGGGGAGGGCGAAGACGATGGCCAGGGGAAGCAGGAGCGGCCAGCGACGAAAGGCAACCGCGAGGACAGCTGCTCCGGCAAGTGCTGCTGCGATCAGCGCGGTAAAGCCGAGGGGCTCCTCACGCAGATCGACTATCTGCGGCGAGTGCCACTGGTCGCCGAGGATGAGGGCCGGGAAGAGGGCTAGCGCTGCGAGCATTGCGGCGGCCCGCATGCGACCGCGGGGCAGCAGGATCGCCGCTGCTGCACAAGCGGCGGCGGCGAGGAGACCGGTCACGGCCAAGAAGTCGCTCACTTGGGGCACCCCTTGGCGGGCCGCCGTGACGCGTCGTGCAGCTTCATCACGCCACCCGGGACCAGCACCCGGTCCTGGTCGAGCAGTTTCACCCGCAGCTTGTAGCGGCCGGGGGGCGCCTTGCCGTCCTCCCGCGAGCGGCCATCCCAGTAGAAGGTGAAGAAGCGGTAACGCTTCAGGTAGCGGTCGCGGGCCAGCGTCACCACCAGCTTGCCCCCCGGCTTGACCACCTGGACGTGGGCACGGTCGGACTGGGTGACGCGGAAGCGGATGCGGATCCGATCAAAGCGGCAGTCGCCGTTCGGAGTGAAAGCGCGGACGCGCGGACGCTGCTTCTCGCTCTGCGGCACGGCCAGGAAGCTGACCCGATCCAGCACGAGCGGGTCGCGCTTCAGGCGCTGCGACCAGGCGAAGGCGGCCAGCGTGGCGAGAACGATGACCGCGAAGACGACGCCGGCGTAGCTAGCGTCGCGCCCCTTAGCCCGCCGACGAGGCATTGTCCTCGCCGACGACGACCGAGACCGGCGCCCCTGCCGAGACCTCGACGATGTCTGACGTCATCGGGCGAACCCGCTGGATCTCGAGCGACCGGGCGACCATGTGCGCGGCGCGCCCGTTGCCGGGTTCGAACATGACGACGCTGTCGACGAAGCTCGAGCTGCTGTTGGTGACCGCGCCGAGCTGGAAGCCCTCCTGCTCGACCATGTCGCCATAGGTTGCTGCAAGGCCCGGCACCGCGGTGCCGTTGAGAACGGTGACCTCGACGTCGCCCGGCTTCAGCGCCGCGGCGGCGCGCTTGCCGCCCTTGCCCTTGCCGTCATCGTCACCGCCCTGCGTCATCGCATAGCCGACACCGCCCGCGACCAGAACGAGCACAGCGAAGAGGGCGACCAGGTAACGCGGTTCTCCGAGTCGGGCGCGGAAGCCGGCGCCGCTGGGCCCGCCGGAGAACCGCTCGCGCAACCGCTCCCCCCGGGTCAGCTCGGGCAGGCCGGCCTCGCGGCGGCGGCGGCGCTCCTCTCGCATCTCCTCGGCCTGGCGCTCCTCTTCCCGCGTCTCTTCGAGGCGGCGCATCTCCTCGGCCCGCTCCGCTGCCACGGCCGAGGTGCTCTCCTTGCGGTCGGCGTCGCGCTCGGGGGCCGAGCCGGCCCACTCGCGCAAGCGCCTGATGTCACGCGCCTGGGCGAACGAGAGCAGCGCGAGGAGGGCCAGGCCCAGGAACGCGACCAAGCCCGCAAAGGCCCCGATTTCCTTGATCAGCTCCAACGGATCGGCTGCGAGAGGCTATCCGTCGGGGGGGCTCGATGCGAGCTAGCCGACCGCCGCCGCTTCGCCGCCGGGCGAGGAGATCACGGCGACGACCCGCTCGGCGAGGTTGGCCTCGTCGCCGGCGAGCACCAGGTGCTCGAGCGAGTTGAGCGTCGCCTCGACCCACTCGGGATCGAGCGGCGTCGCCCGCACGGCTCGGTGGATCCGCTTGGCGGCGGTCGGCTGCAGGTTCTCGCCGGCCCCGACCAGCTCCTCGTGCAGCTTCTCCCCCGGGCGGGGCTGCGTGAACTCGATCGCTATCTCCCCCCCAGGCTCGTAGCCGGCCAGGCGGATCATGTTGGTCGCGAGATCGACGATCTTCACCGGCTCGCCCATGTCGAGGACGAAGACCTCGCCCTTGCCGGCGCCGATGTCACCGGCCCGGATCACCAGCTGCACCGCCTCCGGGATCGTCATGAAGTAGCGCGTCATCTCCGGGTGGGTGACCGTGACGGGGCCACCGCGCTCGATCTGGCTGCGGAAGATCGGTACGACGCTGCCGGAGGAGGCGAGCACGTTGCCGAAGCGGACGCTGGCGAAGCGGGTGCCAGGGTGCTTGTGGGCAGCGGACTCGACGATCCACTCGGCCATCGCCTTGGAGGCGCCCATCACGGTCTTCGGGTTGACCGCCTTGTCAGTGGAGATGAGGACGAAGCGCTCGACACCAGAGGCCGCCGCCGTGTCGGTGGTCACCCGCGTCGCGATCGCGTTGTTGCGGACGGCCTCGAGCGGGTTGGCCTCCATCAGCGGCACGTGCTTGTAGGCGGCGGCGTGGAAGACGACGTCAGGCTTGAAGCGCTGCATCGTCTCCAGCATCCGGTGCGGCTCCTTGCAGTCGGCCAGCACCGCCTCGACGCTGCTGAAGTGGCGCTCCTCGACCATCTCGCGCTCGATCTCGAAGAGGTTGTCCTCGGCGTGATCGAGCATCACCAGCAGGCGCGGGCCGACCCGGGCGATCTGGCGGCAGAGCTCGGAGCCGATTGAGCCGCCGGCCCCGGTGACGAGGACGATGCGGTCGCGCAGGTAGGCGCCGACCCGGTCGAGCTCGACGACGATCGGGTCGCGCCCCAGCACGTCCTCGACCTGGACCTCGCGCAGCTGCTTGTTGAGCTGGACGCCGCCGCGCAGCAGCTCGAAGACGGTCGGCAGGGTGCGGACGCGAATCTCCCGCTCGCGACAGGCGGCGACAACCTTGGCGCGCAGCGTCCCCGGCGCCGAGGGGATCGCGATCACGACCTCGTCGGGCTCGGTCTCGTCGAGGATCGTCTCGATCTTTCCCGTCGTGCCGAGCACCTTGAGGCCGAGCATCCGCATCCCCTGCTTGCGGGCGTCGTCGTCGACGAAGCCGATCGCGGTGGCGCCCAGGTTGGGGTTGAGCTGCAGCTCGCGAACGACCATCTGGCCGCCCGAGCCGGCGCCGATCACCAGCACCTCGTGCTTGGGCAGGCGGTGACCGTGGACGGGCCGCTCGACGATCAGTCGCACCGCGAGCCGCGCCCCCGCGATCGCGAAGAGCGTCAGGACGAAGTCCATCACCGCCACCGAGCGCGGCAGGTCCGGGCCGAACGGCCGCAGGACGGTGAAGAGGACGACGAGCAGGGCGCTCGACACCGCCACCGCGCGGACGATCGTCAGGAAGTCGCGACCGCTGACGTAGCGCCACCACTTCTGGTAGAGCCCGAAAGCGGCGAAGACCGCGACCTTGCCGACCGCGACGAAGCCGACGGCCTGGATGAACATCTCCTCGTAGCGCGGCGGCATCCCGCTCGCCAC
>DASTYR010000042.1:0-2792 GCA_035764795.1 Solirubrobacterales bacterium
GGCTCCGAAACAGGCCTGCCGCCAGACCGGCAGCGGCCGGCCGTCCCAGGCGAGCACCATCGCCCGCTGCCAGTAGAGGATGCCGGTGATCGTCAGGGGAAACACCTCTATGGGCACGAATGCGCCGGCGACGTGTGCGAGCGGAGCGGTCAAGAAGCCCAGCGTAGCGACGGGAATCCGTTTACCGATCGCCGTGGGCGCTGCTAGCTTGCGAGCGCCGTGACCGCCTCGGACCACCGCTTTCCCCCGATCGGCAGCTACGGCTTCCTCTCCGACTGCCACACCGCCGCGCTCGTCTCCTTCGAGGGCTCGGTCGAGTGGCTCTGCCTGCCCCGCTTCGACTCGCCGAGCGCCTTCGCCGCCGTACTCGACCGTGGCGCCGGCCACTTCCGACTGGGGCCGCGTGGCGTCGTCGTGCCGCTCGGGCGCCGCTATGAGCCGGGCACGCTGGTGATCGAGACGACCTGGGTCACCGACACCGGCTACGTCGTCGTCCACGACGCGCTGACGATCGGCGACTGGGAGGGCGCGGACGACGGTGGACGGCCCCGCACCGAACACGAGTCCGACCACTCGCTGCTGCGGCTGATGACCTGCATCGACGGCGAGGTCGAGATGGAGATGGAGTGCATGCCGCACTTCGCCTACGGGGCCGACGCGGCGCGCTGGAGCGGCGGCGAGCTCGGCGAGGCGACGGCCCGCGGCGCCGACGGTTCCGAGCTGCGCTTGACCAGCGACATGGACCTGACCCTTGAGGGTGGTGCGGCGCGCGGAACGCTGCGCCTGCGAGAAGACGAGAGCGGCTTCTGCGCCCTTTCCTGGGGAGACACCTCGGTCGGCGGGCCGCGCAGCGCCCCGGAGGCGCTCGAGCGCCTCGACTCGACTGAAGAGTTCTGGCGCGAATGGTTGCGCGACGGCAGGTTCCCCGACCACCCCTGGCGCATCCACCTGCAGCGCTCGGCGCTCGTCCTCAAGGGCCTCACCTACGCGCCGACCGGGGCGATCGTCGCCGCCCCGACCACCTCGCTGCCCGAGAGCCCGGGCGGCGAACGCAACTGGGACTACCGCTACAGCTGGATCCGCGACTCGACCTTCAGCCTCTGGGCGCTCCACACGCTCGGCTTCGACCAGGAGGCGCGCGACTTCATGCGCTTCGTGCTGAACGTCTGCCGCGAGGACCCGCGGCTGCAGATCATGTACGGGGTCGGCGGCGAGAAGGACCTGACCGAGCGCACGCTCGACCATCTCGAAGGCTACGGCGGGGCGAAGCCGGTGCGGATCGGCAACGGCGCCTTCGACCAGCGCCAGAACGACGTCTGGGGAGCGCTGCTCGACTCGATCTACCTGCACGAGAAGGCGCTGCGGGGAACCGGTACGCCAACCGATCGCAAATTGATCGGAGAACAGGTCGAGGCGGCGATCGCCGCCTGGCCGCATCCGGACCAGGGGATCTGGGAGGCGCGTGGCGAGCCTCGCCACTACGTCTCCTCGAAGCTGATGATGTGGGTGGCGGTCGACCGCGGCGCCCGCCTGGCGCGAAGCATCGGCATCGACGACTTCGCCGAGCGCTGGGGAAATACGGCGGCGCAGATGAAGGCAGAGATCCTCGAGCGCGGCGTCCGCGACGGCATCTTCCGCCAGCACTACGAGACCGACGCCCTCGACGCCTCGACGCTGCTGGTCCCGCTCGTCCGCTTCCTGCCCTCCGACGATCCGCGCGTGCGCCACACGGTCGCCGCGATCGCCGAGGAGCTCACCCACGACGGGCTCGTCTGTCGCTACAAAGTCGAGGAGACCGACGACGGCCTGCGCGGCGAGGAGGGCACCTTCCTGATCTGCTCCTTCTGGCTGGTCTCGGCGCTCTCGGAGATCGGCGAGGCGAGACGGGCCCGCGCCCTCTGCGAACGCCTGCTCGAGTCCTCCGGTTGGCTCGACCTCTACGCCGAGGAGCTGGAGGCGCGCAGCGGCCGCCAGCTCGGCAACTACCCGCAGGCCTTTACCCACCTGGCGCTGATCAACGCCGTCTCCCACGTGATTGCCGACGAGCAGCGCGCCGACGGCGGTCCCACCGCCGTCTTCAGCGAGATGGGCGGGGTGCGGGAGGACGTTTGACGCGTCCCGACGAGAACGGCACCGCCACCACGTCGAGTCGACCCTTCTCGTCCGCGGTGGCGGGCGACCAGGAGACGCCTTCGCAGAGGCGGTCGGGAGTGACGCCGAGGCCGCCGGCGAGCTTGACCAGCGTTTCCAGCTGCGGCCTGCGCTTCCCCCGCTCGAGCAGCGAGACCTCGGTCCGGTGCAGCTCGCAGCGTTCGCCCAGCTCTTCCTGGCTCCAACCGTGACGCTTGCGCGCGCGGCGTACGTTGGCGCCGAAGCGCTCTCGCAGGTCCACGCCGCCATGATCGGCTCACTCAGACGAAAGATCTACAGACAAAACATCTCATTTACCTATATCTTTCGCCTCGCCAAGCAAGCAAATGGGGCCAGCGGGGGGAGAGATCGGCGAGCACCGCCCTTAGGGAGGGAACGTGGA
Organism: Solirubrobacterales bacterium; assembly: GCA_035764795.1. Classification (GTDB taxonomy): domain Bacteria; phylum Actinomycetota; class Thermoleophilia; order Solirubrobacterales; family 70-9; genus VRUE01. Next base: position 2,534 of record DASTYR010000042.1, read on the forward strand.
GGAGATGGACGACACCCGTTCCCCTGCAGAAGAGGACGCCGTGGTCGAGGCCGCGGTGCTGAGCCAGCTGCTCGCCCTCCATCCCGTGCAGGTGACCGTCGAGGAGCTGCTGCGCGAGATCGCCGACGATCCCGAAGATTTCGAGGAGCGCGATGCGATCGAGAGGGCGGTGCGCGATCTGGCCGGCGCCGGGCTCGTCCACCGGCTCGAGGACTTTGCGATCCCAAGCCGCGCCGCGCTGCGCTTCGACGAGCTGCTC
>DASTYR010000043.1:0-4377 GCA_035764795.1 Solirubrobacterales bacterium
CGCGCCCGGCCTCGACCTCTCCGTCTGCCGCTACGGCAGCGATCGCAACCAGGGCCAGCAACGCGATCAGGGCCGTCAGGCCGGCCTGCTCGACGCTGGCCGCGCCGCGCTCTCTTCCGCTTGCTGGCACGAGCCCGACGCTAGGGCGCCGCGACGCACGCGTGGTGCGCCGAATGGGCCGAGTGCGAGGCGCCTCTGTGCCGATTCACGCCCGGCGGGCGCGACCTGATTACATGTCCTCGATGGAGGGCGGAGCCTTCAACCTGTTCGGCGATCCCGACGAGTTCCGCGAGCGGATGGAGGAGCTGGCCGAGCAGATGCAGTCCTCCCAGCGCGTCGCCTGGGCCGACAACGCGATCAAGCTCGCGGTCGAGTTGACGGTCGCCTCGGTCGAGCGCCTGCAGCTGTCCGGTACCGCCGACGAGCAGGCGATGCAGGTGCGCGACGCGATCAGGGTCCTCTTCCCAGAGGCCGTGACGCTGGTGCGCGAGGCCCGCGAAGGCCTCTCCTAGTCTTCGCCCGCCGCCACCTCGCGCAGCCGGTGCGTGTCGACGTCGTAGACGAAGCCGCGCACGCAGTCGCGGTGGGCGAGGAAGGCGGAGCGGCGAACGCGCAGGATCGACTGCCGCACGTCGGCGTCAACGTCACTGAAGGACTCGATCGCGAAGGCAGGGTCCTCGCCCGCCGCCTCGCGCAGCTCAGCTCTGAACCCGTCCTCGTCCAGGGTCTGCATGCCGCAGTCGGTGTGGTGGACCAGCAGCACCTCACGGGTGCCGAGGCGGCGCTGCGAGATTGCGAGGGAGCGAATCGTGTCGTCCGTGACGACACCGCCCGCGTTGCGCAGCACATGGGCGTCGCCCGGTTGTAGGTCGAGCGCGGCAAGGACGTCGAGGCGGCAGTCCATGCAGGTGACGATCGCGATGCCCCGGCGAGGCTGTGCGTTTGCAGACATCAGAGAACCTCCGTGGTCGTCTCCATCGTGCTTCCCTTCCCAAGTGCGGCGGCGATCGCCTCCATTGGCACGGCCGCGGCGAGCGCCGGCAGGGCGACGACGGCGCTGATCAGGGCGTCGAGCCGTCGCTGCCAAGACCGCTCGGCCGCGATCGCATCGCCTTTGCCAAACGCTCCGATGGCGACGTTGCGACCGAAGGTGAAGCCGTTGAGGATCGTCTGCCACATCGTCCTAATTCCAGGGCCGGGCAACCAGCGCGTTTGGGTGACGACCTGATCGCGATGGGCGACGAGCCGGCGTACCGCCTCGGGCGTAAAGAGGTAGCGGGCGTCCGGCTCGAGTCCCGCCCAGCCGGCCGTACCGATCCAGGCCGAGAAGCCGCCGCGGTTGGCGATTCGGATCGCCTTGCCGTCCCGCAGCCGGTCGAGCTCGCGCAACGCATCCTCCGCATCGGAAACCGTTCCGATGACGCCGAGCCCGCAGCTCTCGCAGCGTCTCACCGCCCCCGCCAGACCCGGCCCCGCGTCGATCCAGCCGAAGAGCGGCTCGCCGCAGGCTGGGCAGGGCGGATTCTCGGGGCCGGCGCCGGCCTCGAGCGGCACGACGGTGCGGGGCTGCGACTCGCTCACGGCCCGGTAGCGTACGCGCATGGTGCTGCGCGAGATCATGACGGCGGGTGTCGTCACCGCCGAGCCCGAGGCGAGCGTCGTCTCGGTGGCGCGGCGGATGCGCGACAGCCGCGTCGGCTCCGTCGTGATCGTCGACTCCGGCGGCTCGCCCGTGGCGATCGTCACCGACCGTGACCTGGCCGTGCGCGTCTTTGCCGAGGGGGTCTCGCCGCAGGCGCCGGTCGGCGACCATGCGTCGCGACCGCTGGTTTGCGGCGATCCCGATATGGATCTCGACGAGGCGGCGGCGCTGATGGTCCGCCATCGGGTGAGGCGCCTGCCCGTGGTCGTGGAGGGCTCCCTCGCCGGGATTGTCAGCCTCGACGACGTCGCCGTGCGCAGCGGCAACCTGGAGGCGGCGCAGCGGATGACCGCCGACGTGATCGAGGGCGCCCTGCCGCAGTTCTACTTCCATGAGAGGGGCTGATCGGGTGCTCGCCGAGACCGAGCGGCAGCTCGCCTGGGAGCAGCGCTGGGCCCGGCCAGCCGGGCTGGCGGCGCTCGCCGGCGTCGCCCTGGCGATCGCCTCGATCGTCATCGCCCAGAGCAAGGGCGGTGCCGACGGCGCCTCCGAGCTGCTGCGCGACATCGACGCCCACCAGTCGGCGGTGCTCGTTTCGAGCGTCTTGCAGGCGCTCGGAGTCGCTCTGCTGGCGCTGCCGCTCCTCTACCTCTTCCGCGCCGCCGACGCCCGCAGCGAGACGATGCGGACGCAGCTGGTCGGCGTAGTCGTCGCCGGCCCGCTCTTCCTGGCGATCGCCTTCCTGCTCACCGGCATCGCCTCGGTGCAGGCGGCGGGCGACTTCGTCACGGACGAGGTGCCGCGCCTGGTCGAGCAGGGGACGGCCCTCGGCAGCGAGCGCGCCAACGACGTCGCCGACGACACGCTCTCCGATGCCTCCCTGCGCCCGCTCGCGACCGGCTTTGGCATCGGCGGCCAGATCGGTTTCGCCGTGGCGATGTTCTACACGGCGCTGCACGCGATGCGGACCGGCCTGCTGACCCGTTTCTGGGGCTCGCTCGGCATGGCGCTGGGCGCCGTCTCCTTCCTCTTCTTCCAGTTCGCCCTGCTCTGGTACCTCTACCTAGGTCTCTTGATCGCCGGCTGGGTGGCCGGAGGTCGCCCCCCTGCTTGGCAAACCGGAGAAGCCGAACCCTGGCCCTCGCCAGCGGAAAAAGCTGCTGAAGATCTGGAGGAGCAGGAGCCCCGGTAGGGGTGGAGCGTCTTGTACTTTTTGCGCGGCGGCGCTAGCGGACAGCCGAAAGCTGTTTTCGCAAAAAGTTAAGCGGAACCCCTGCCGGGGCTCCCGCTTTTCCCAAAGGGTTTTCCTCGCCTGGAATGTCCTTGCGGTAAGGGCGCCAGCCGCGGAAGTTGCTGCTCCACTCGTCGCCGGACAGCGGGCGGGCGGGATGCTCGAGCGGGGACATGTGGCCGCTCTCGATCAGGCGGTCGTGCAGCTCGATGTCGGCGGCAAGGTCGCGGCGGCCGTCGTGGGTCAGGTAGCTGACCCGGGCGCAGCGTCCTACCGAGACCTTGATCAGGTCCTCGAGCGGAGCCTCATCGCGATCCTCGGGTCGCACCAGCGGCAGGTGCCACTCGTCCCAGTCCAGCTCGGCGGGCTGGGAGGAGGCCCTCGCCTCGCGCATCCGCTCAGCGACCAACCGAATCTCGGGCTGGGCGTCGGGGTGGCAGCGCAGGTTGAAGAAGTTCTCCCACTCGGTCGCGGTGACGATCACGGTGTGCCACATGAAGGGCTCAAGTAGGCGGTTGGCGACCTGCTTGTGGACGTTGAGCCACTCGACCGGCACTTCCCGGCGGCGGGTGGCGTCCTCGATTCGGTCGAGTAGATCCGACAGCTCGGCGGCGCCCACTTCATCCGGCTCGACGATTAGGCCGAGCACGTGTCGTACGGCGTCGTCTCGGGCTCGCAGCCACTCGGCCTCAGCGGTGTCGCGCTTTGCGCCCGCGAGCGGCGCACCGGCCTGCATCCCGGGTTGATTCGAGCCGAACTCGATCGGCACGTAGGGGTCGTCCAGCACCCGCCGCAGTTGTTTGGCGATTGGGATTGCACGTGAACTGGCGGAGTTGCGCGAGAAGACGCGGTGGGTGTTGAACTCGGCCAGGACGAAGCGGGGAAAGGTCGCCTCCAGCGTCGTCAGCCGGTGGCCGGTGGGGGACACCGAATCGGCGAGGGCTCTTGCTTCGAAGGGCATCGGCTGCGGCTCAATCTCCCAGACGCAGAAGACGCGAAAAGCCGGCTGGCCTTCCGCAGGTTCCAGCAAGTTACCCCGGCGGCGCGGCCATGAACTCGACCTTCTGGCCGCCGGGCATCGTCACGAAGGCGCGCGGCTCGTCCCAGAGCTCGCGGTGGCGCTCTGGTGAGTGCCCCGCCCGTTCGAGTGCAGCGAAGGTTGCCTCGAAGTCGGCGACGACGACCGCGGGATGGCCGAGCTGCGGCACCGTCGCCGCCTCGCTCTGGATCAGGTGGATCTGCGTGCCCTCGCGTTCGAGCCAGGTGACGTAGCCGCCGAGTGCCTCCGGGGCCTCGATCCGCGCAAAGCCGAGCAGCTCCCAGCAGGCGGCGCAGGCCTCGACGTGCTCGGGCCGCACCTCCAGCGAGACATGGTGGAGCATCGGACGCAGGATAAGCGGCGCTCAGAGCAGCAACGCCGCGCCGGCCGCGACCGCGACGACGAGCCCAGTCGACCAGACGACCGCCTCGGCGGTGATCTCCATGTCGAGACCGTAGGCCTGGG
>DASTYR010000044.1:0-10560 GCA_035764795.1 Solirubrobacterales bacterium
GGATTGGAGCCGACCCTCTACTTCCGGATCGGCGACGCCAGCCTCGACCTCGGGCCGGTGCTCTACTTCGTCCTCGTCTTCCTCGTCCTCGCCGGCACCTCGAACGGCGTCAACCTGACCGACGGCCTCGACGGCCTCGCCGCCGGATCCTGCGCGATCGTCCTGCTCGCCTACACGGCGATCGCCTTCGTCACCAACGAGCAGCAGAACCTGGCGCTGCTCTCGGCCTGTCTGGTCGGCGCCTGCGTCGGCTTCCTCTGGTTCAACGCCTTCCCCGCCTCGATCTTCATGGGGGACACCGGCTCGCTCGGGCTGGGGGGCGCGATCGGCGCCCTGGCGGTGATGACGCAGACGGAGGTGCTGCTGATCATCATCGGCGGCATCTTCGTGATCGAGGCGCTCTCGGTCGCGGCCCAGGTCTTCGCCTTCAAAACCTTCCGAAGGCGGGTCCTGCTGATGGCGCCGCTGCACCACCACTTCGAGATGATGGCCTGGTCGGAGACCAAGATCATGCTGCGCTTCTGGATCATCGCCGCGGTCTGCTCGGGGATCGGCTTCACGCTGTACCAGCAGAGCGTCGGGCCCTGAAACGGCGCAGCCGGCGGTGCGTTGGGCAGCGCCAGCCCCGCACAGCTCGTCCGCAAACGCTGGCCCATTCCAGCCCGGCCCCCGGCGCGCGGCCAGGGACCGAGCTGAGCCAGGTCAGGACCCTTTGGTGACCCCTGCCACCGGGAGGGTCGTCGGTGCCTCAACGATCTTCATACAAGCCTCCTTTACGAACCGTTGTGTTTTTACTGAGTTAACGATCATCTTCACTCGGTAGGTCCCTGTCAACCCCCCCGGTCAGAAGCGGGCTCGGCCTCGCGGAAACCGGACCGGGGCGCGCCAAGACGTGGAATCGACCGAGGACATCGCGAAGATTCGGCCGATGGACGGTCCGCCGCCAAGGAAGCCGCGCCCGCCGCTGCCCGAAGGCCCGTATTTAGTTGTCGGCCTGGCCCGCTCGGGCCAGGCCGCCGCGCGCATGCTCGCCGAACGGGGAGAGGCGGTGAAGGGGGTCGATTCTGGGCTTCCCGAAGGCGCGGCAGGGCTGGCGGAGGTCGGCGTCGAAGTCAACCTGGATGCGGATGGAATCGCTCTGCTCGAGGGAATACGGACCGTCGTCAAGAGCCCGGGCGTGCCCCGGGAGGCACCGGTGATAGCGGCGGCCCTCGAGCGCGGGATCGAGGTGACAGGGGAGCTGGAGCTGGCCTGGCGCGCGCTTCCCAACCGTTTCCTCGTCGTGACCGGCACCAACGGCAAGACGACGACGGTCGAGCTGCTGGGCCATCTCTACCGCACCGCCGGCGAGCCGGTCGCGGTCGCGGGCAACGTCGGCACCCCGCTCTCCTCGCTGGTCGGCTCGGTGGCGGCGGAGGCGACCGTGGTCTGCGAGGCCTCCAGCTTCCAGCTCGAGGACAGCGATGCGCTCGCACCCGAGTGCGCCGTCCTCCTCAACGTCTCGCCCGACCACCTCGATCGCCACGGCGATTTCGAGTCGTACCTGGCGGCGAAGCTGCGCGTCTTCGCCAACCAGGGCAACGACGACGTCGCCGTCTACGACGCCGACGAGCCGCAATTGGCCGGCGTCGACCTCGGCGGTTGCGCCCGCCGCGTCTCCTTCTGCCGCGGGGCCGCTCCCGACTGCGAGGTCTCGCTTTCGGCGGGCACGATCTTCCACGACGGCGAACCGCTGCTGGCGGTCGAGGAGCTCGGCCTCTTCGGCGAGCACAACGTCGCCAACGCGATGGCCGCCGCGGCCGCGGCGCTCTCGATGGGCCTCGATCGGGATGCCGTGCGCGAGGGCCTGCGCAGCTTCGCCGGCGTTCCGCACCGCCTCGAGCCTGTCGCCGAGATCGACGGCGTCCGCTTCGTCAACGACTCCAAGGCGACCAACGTCGGCGCCGCGAGCGTCGGCCTGCGCGCCTTCGCGGGCGGCGTTTACGCGATCCTCGGTGGCAGCGAGAAGGGGGAGTCGTTCGCGTCGCTGCTGGATCCCGTGCGCGAGAAGTGCGTCGCCTGCTACCTGATCGGTGCCACCGCCGACCGCCTCGCCGCCGAGTTGGCGCCGGCGGCTGCGGCCGGGGTCGAGCTGCACCGCGCCGAGCATCTGGAGGATGCAGTGCGCCGCGCGGCGGCGGCGGCCCGGGCCGGAGAGGTGGTGCTGCTCTCGCCGGCCTGCGCATCCTTCGACGCCTTCGAAAACTACGAACGACGTGGCGAGCGCTTTCGCGAGATCGTGGAGGGGCTGCGATGAAGCGTCCCGCTGCGACGAGGCGCAAGCGGCGAGGCGCCCTGCCAGCCGAGTACAACCTGCTGCTGACGGCCGCCCTCTGCCTGCTCGCCTTCGGGGCGGTGATGGTCTTCTCTGCCAGCTCGACGACGCGGGTCCTCAGCGACGGCGGCCTCTCCGACAGCGCTTTCTACCTGAAGCGGACGCTGCTCTTCGGTGCCTGCGGGCTGCTCGTCATGCACCTGACCGCGCGCCATGGCCTGCAGCTCGTTCGGCGCCTGACGCCGGCGATCCTCGGGCTCTCCTTCTTCCTGCTGCTCGCCGTACTGGTGGCCGGGACCACCGTCAACGGCTCGACCCGCTGGCTCGGCTCGGGTTTCCTGCAGATCCAGCCCTCGGAGCTGGCCAAGGTGGCGCTGATCCTCTACGCCGCCGACGTGCTCGCCCGCAAGCCGAAGCGGGTTCGCTCGCTCGAGGGGATGATGCCGATCTTCCTCGTCACCGCGGTCGCCGCGCTGCTGATCGTCGCCGAGCCGGACCTCGGCACGACGCTTGTCGTCTCCTTCGCCGTCGCGGCGACTCTGGTGGCCGCCGGTGCGCGTTTGCGTGATCTCGCAATCGTCGGCGGCGCCCTAGCCTTCTTCGGCCTGGCGATGACGGTGATCGAGCCGTACCGAATGGCGCGTCTGACGGCCTTTCTCGATCCAGGCGCCGACGTCTCGGGGGCCGGCTTCCAAGCGGCCCAGGCGAAGATCGCGCTCGGCTCGGGCGGCCTCTTCGGCGTCGGCATCGGCAACGGCGTCCAAAAGGCCTTCTACCTGCCCGAGGCGCACACGGACATGATCTCGGCGGTGATCGGCGAGGAGCTGGGCCTGGTTGGAATCCTCGGCGTCGTCGGCCTCTTCGGTCTCTTTGGCTACGCCGGACTCCAGATCGCCCGCAAAGCGCGCGACAACTACGGCAAGCTGCTCGCCGCCGGCCTCACCTCGCTGATCGTGGTCCAGGCGACGATCAACCTCTTCGCGGTGATGGGACTGGCCCCCCTGACGGGCGTGCCGCTGCCCTTTGTCTCCTACGGCAACAGCAGCCTGCTCACGTCGCTCTTCGCGGTGGGTCTGATCCTCAACGTCGCCCGCGGAGGGACCGCGGGCGCTGGCAAACTGCGCCTCGTCGAGGGCGGGCGCTCATCAACGCGTGGAAAAAGGAGCCGATCGGGAAGTGCGTCGACCAAGAGTCGGAAGAGTGGTGGTGGCGGCCGGCGGGACGGCCGGGCACGTCGTACCCGCCATGGCGGTCGCCGACGAGCTTCGGGCTAGCGGCGCGGTGGTCTCGTTCCTCGGTACCCGCGAGCGGATCGAGGCCGAGCTGGTCCCGGCAGCCGGTTACGAGATCGACTTCGTGAAGGTGCGGGGGATCGACCGCCGTAACCCTCTGCGAGCCGCCCAGGCCGGGGCCGAGGCGCTCGCTGCCACGGGCGCCGCGATCGCCGCGATCCGCCGCCGCGACGCCGACGTCGTCCTCGGCGGCGGGGGGTTCGTCGCGGGACCCGCCGGCCTCGGCGCCGTCCTCACCCGCACGCCTCTGGTCCTGACCGAGGCCGACAGTCACCTCGGATTGGCCAACCGCCTGCTCGCCGGGCGGGCGAGAAAGGTCTGCCTCGGCTTTCCGATCTCCGGACGCGAGGGCGATCGCTACGTCGTGACCGGGCGGCCGGTTCCGGCCGCCGTCCTCGAGGCCGACCGCGGTGCGGCCCGGTCGCGGTTTGGCCTCGCAACCGATGAGCGCTGCCTGCTGGTCATGGGCGGTAGCCAGGGGGCGCGTTCGATCAACGAGTGCGCCCTGGCTGCCTTCGCAGAGCAGGCCGGGAGGGACTTCGCCGTCGTCCACGTCAGCGGTCGACGCGACTTCGAGCGCCTGCAGCACCGCCTCGCCGCCGCTCCATATAAGGAGCGCTACACGCTGCTGGAGTACGAGCCCGACCTCGGCGACTGCCTGGCGGCATCGGACCTCGTTCTCAGTCGTTCCGGCGGTTCGATATTCGAGCTGACCGCGGCCGGCCGGCCGGCCGTGCTTGTGCCCTACCCGCACGCCTCCGCCGGCCACCAGACGACCAACGCCGCCTGGATGGAGGAAGCCGGGGCCGCCGTCACGATCGCCGACGACGAGCTCGAAGCAGGGCGCCTCGCCGCCGAGGTCAGTGGCCTGCTCCGCGACCCGGCGCGCCTGGCCGCGATGGCAGCCGCCTCGTCGGCGCTGGCCAAGCCGGGCGCCGCGCGACGCATCGCCGACCTGGTCCTGGGGGCCGTCGAGCGCAGACCGAGCGAGGGGGATCGCAGATGAGCGCCTGGAGCGGTCGCCACCTCCACTTCATTGGCATCGGTGGCGCCGGCATGAGCGGCCTTGCCCTGGTCTGCCACCACCTCGGCGCCGCGGTGACTGGCAGCGACCGAGCCGACTCCTCTTATATGCAGCGGCTACGTCAGGCCGGCCTGGAACCGGTGGTCGGCCACGACGCGGCAAACCTGCCTGAGGGGGACTACGAGGTGGTGCGGTCGACTGCGATCGACGCCGACAACCCCGAGTGGAAAGGGGCTGTGGGGGAGGGGATGCGAGTCCTGCACCGTGGCGAGCTCCTGGCCGAGCTCTGCGCCGAGAAGCGCTTGATCGCCGTTGCCGGCACCCACGGCAAGACGACGACCACGGCGATGGTCGTCTGGGCTCTGCGTGGGATCGGCGCCGATCCCGCCTTCTTCGTCGGTGGCGAGGTGCCTGGCGTCGGACCCGGCGGCGAGGCGCTCAACGCAGGTTGGGGGGAGGGGGAGTGGGTCGTCGCCGAGGCCGACGAGAGCGATGCCAGCTTCCTCGAGCTGCGCCCGGAGATCGCCGTCGTCACGAACATCGAGATGGACCACCACTCGCGCTGGGGCTCGTTGGCCGAGCTGCGGGCCGCCTTCGCGGAGTTCCAGGGTCGGGCACGGGCCCCGCTCGAGTTCGACGCGAAGTCGCCGGGGCCGGAAGCGCTCGAGCTCGCCGTCCCGGGCGCTCACAACGTCCTCAACGCCCGCGCCGCGCTGGCCGCAATCGAGGCTGCCGGCTTCGACGTCCAGGCCGCCGCCCGCGAGCTGCACCGCTTCCCCGGCGTGCGCCGTCGCCTCGAGCTGAAGGGCGAGCGCGGCGGCGCCCGCGTATACGACGACTACGCCCACCACCCGACCGAGGTGCGAGCGGCGCTGACGGCGCTGCGCGAGCTTGCCCCGCGTCGCTTGCTCGCCGCCTTTCAGCCGCATCTCTACTCCCGCACCAAGGCGATGCGGGAGCAGTTCGGTGCCGCGCTTGCCCTTGCCGACGAGGTCGCGGTCCTCGACGTATATCCCGCTCGCGAGGAGCCGGTGGGGGAGTTGGCGGGGGTGAGCGGACTCGACGTCGCCCGCGCCGTCGCCGACCACGGTGGAAGCCGCGTGATCTGGACCCCCGCCCTCGAGGCGGCGCGGCGCGCCCTAGAAGCGCGCCTGGGGGAGGGGGACCTGCTGGTGACGATCGGCGCCGGCGACGTCTTCAAGCTCGCCGAGCGGCTCGTGGCCGCGGAGTCGCCGGCATGAGCGTTCCGCAGGGAGTAGACCGTGACTTCCCGCTGGCGCGGCTGACCACCGTGCGGACCGGCGGCAGCGCCGACTGGTTCGCACGGCCGGGGGACGACGAGAGCCTCCGGCTGGCGCTCTCGTGGGCGGATCGCGAGGGCCTGGCGGTGGGTGTAATCGGCTCGGGCTCCAACCTGCTGGTCGCCGACGAGGGCTTCCGCGGCCTGGTGCTGAAGCTCGACGGTGAGCTGGCGACGGTCCGCCACGAGGGAACGCGGCTGCTCTGCGGAGGCGGTGCCCGACTGCCTTCGGCGGCTGCCAAGGCCGCCGGTTGGGGTCTCGCGGGGATCGAGTTTGGGGTGAACATTCCGGGCACGGTCGGCGGCGCAGTGAAGATGAACGCCAACGCCTACGGCGGCGAGCTGGCGCGCGCGCTGGAGTGGGTCGAGGTCGTGACGGCGGCGGGCGCCGAGCGCCGCCCGCCCGAGCGGCTCGGCTTCGCCTATCGCAGCTCAAACCTCGGAGAGCGCGAGATCGTCGCCCGCGCCTCGTTTGAGCTGGTGGCCGAGGACTCAGAGGCGGTCAAGGCGAGGATGGCGGCGATGCGAACCCGCCGCCACGAAGCGCAGCCGTCGGGCATCAAGACCTTCGGCTCGACTTTCAAGAACCCCGATGACGAACGCGCCGACGGGCGTACGGCGGGCCAGCTGCTGGAGGCGGCGGGTTGCCGGGGCTTGCTGGTGGGGGGTGCCCGCTTCTCCCCCAAGCACGCGAACTTCGTCGAGAACGCCGGCGGCGCGACGACGGCTGACGTGCTCGAGCTGATGGCGGAGGGCAGGCGCCGGGTTCACGAGCGCTTCGAGCTCGTGCTCGAGCCGGAGGTGCAGATCCTGGGGGAGGTGCGATGGCCCGCCGGCTGGGATCTCTAGGGCGCCCCCTACTGGCGGTCGTCGTCGTCGCGGTGGTAGGTGCCCTCGCGTTCCAGCTGCTGGTCCGCGAGTCGACCGCCGTGCCGCGACTCGTTCCGCCGCGGGCCGCGGCAACCCTCGGGGAAGGCGACGACGCGATCGCGGTCGGGCCGAACGGCGCTGTCCTCGAGTGGCTGGCGCTGGAGGAGGCGGCAGAGCTGCCGCGACTACCGCTCGACGCCCCCCCGCCGAACGGCCGCCTGCAGGGCACCGTGCTCGAACAGGCGCAGGTGCTCGGGGCGGCGCCGGCGCCCCTGCGTCCATATATAGAGAGGAGCTACTACGGCGAGAGCGGCATCGACGTCGTGCTCCGCTCGGGCATCGAACTCCGCTTCGGCGACGCCACCCAGGCGACGCGCAAGTGGCAAGCGGCAGCGGTCGTGTTGGCCGACCCCTCGATCTCGGCGCTCGATTATGTAGACCTGCGGGCGCCGCGCCGGCCCGCCGTAGACGGCTCTGGGCATGCGTTGCCACCCCTTCCTTAGACCCTCGACCATAGGGTTAGGTTCGGCAAAGCCTCAACCGACGCTCGAGAGTTCGGGCTTGCAGGATGCCTACCGCCTGTTTGACAGACGCCCCGCAATGCCCTACGTTGAGCCCAATTTCCGGGGTTTGGCGGAACTCTCGAACCCTGAAGTTTCGCTGAAGCGTCGGACGGAAATAAGGCTCAACTCAAACGCAACCCTCGCAGAGGGCGGCGAGCTGGAGAAATCGGGAGATGGAATCCACTTACTTGGCGGTGATCAAGGTCGTCGGCGCCGGCGGCGGCGGTACGAACGCGGTCAGTCGCATGGTCGACGCCGGCATCCGCGGCGTCGAGTTCGTCGCCGTCAACACCGACGCACAAGCCCTGCAGGCCTGCGACGCCGACATCAAGCTCTCGATCGGGCAGGAGCTGACCCGCGGCCTCGGTGCCGGCGGCAACCCCGAGGTTGGCGCTGGCGCTGCGGCGGAGAGCCGCGACGAGATCAAGGAGGCGTTGAAGGGCGCCGACATGGTCTTCGTCACCGCCGGCGAGGGCGGCGGCACCGGCACCGGCTCGGCCCCTGTCATCGCCGAGATTGCCAAGGAAGAGATCGGCGCGCTCACTGTCGGCGCTGTCACTAAACCTTTCGAGTTCGAGGGCAAACGACGAATGCAGCAGGCGCTCGAGGGGATCGAGAAGCTGCGCAACAACGTCGACACCCTGATCATCGTCCCCAACGAGAAGCTGCTGCAGGCGGTCGAGCGGCGGACCAGCGTTCTGGAGGCGTTCCGCCAGGCCGACGACATTCTGCGCCAGGGCGTGCAGGGGATTACCGATCTGATCACGATCCCCGGCCTGATCAACCTCGACTTCGCCGACGTGCGCACGATCATGCGCGACGCCGGCTCGGCGCTGATGGGCGTGGGCTCCGCTTCGGGCGAGTCGCGCGCCGTCGATGCCGCCAAGGCGGCCGTCACCTCGCCCCTGATCGAGGAGTCGATCAAGGGCGCCACCGGCATGCTGCTCAACATCACCGGCCCCGAGGACCTCGGCCTGTTCGAGGTCAACGAGGCGGCCCAGCTCGTCCAGGCCGAAGCCGACGAGAACGCCAACATCATCTTCGGCTCGGTCGTCGACCAGTCGATGCGCGACGAAGTGCGCGTGACGGTGATCGCCACCGGCTTCGAGGGGTTTGAGTTGCTCGCGCGTTCGCCGCAGCGGGTGCGGCGGCGCTACGAGAGCCGGCCGCGGATCTCGGCCGAGGACACTGATATCCGCAAACTGCGGGTGACGGACGACGATATTGACGTGCCGGGGTTCCTCAAGGAATAGGCGCCGGGAGGGTCTGGTGTCCCTCCCCCGGAGGGTGTCGCACTCGGATGCCCTCACCATCAGGCCGTTGCGCAGCTGATCGTCCCCGGTGCTGCGGAGTGTTCCGCCGGGAGCCTGCTGGAGAGGGCATCCGAGTGCGACTCACGTTGGCTCGACGCAATAGCCTTGCGCGCCGTGAGCGAGCGGCGGACGCCCCTGTATGCGAAGCATGTTGAGCTGGGGGCGAAGCTTGTTCCGTTTGCTGGGTGGGAGATGCCGGTCTCTTATGAGGGGATTCGGGAGGAGCATTCGGCGGTGCGGACGTTTGCGGGGATGTTCGACGTGTCGCATATGGGGGAGGTCGAGGTGGAGGGGTCGGGCGCGCTTGCCTTTCTGCAGCGGGTGCTCTCCAACGACGTGGCCGCGATGGACGCGGGAGGCGCTCAGTACTCGTGTTTGTGCAACGAGGAGGGCGGGGTGCTCGACGATCTCTTTGCGTATCGGCTGGGCGGCGATCGCTACCTGATCGTCACCAACGCCGCCAACCACGAGGCGGATCTGCGCTGGCTCGGTCGCTGGAGTCAGGGCTTCGACGTCACCGTGCGCGACGTCGCCGACCGCTACGCGATGCTCGCCGTGCAGGGGCCGCACGCGCGGCGGATCGTCGCCGGGACGCTCGGGGTCGAGCTGCCGCCGCGCATGCGCACCTCCACGGTGCGGATCGGTGGCCGGCCCGCGCTCGCTTGCGGCACCGGCTACACCGGCGAGGACGGCGTCGAGCTTCTGCTGGACCCCGGCGTCGCGACCGCCGTCTGGAGCGAGCTGCTCGACGCCGGCGCCGTCCCCTGCGGGCTCGGCGCCCGCGACACCCTGCGCCTCGAGGTCTGCTTCCCGCTGCACGGCAACGAGCTCACCCCGGAGCGCAACCCGATCGAAGCGGGGCTCGGCTGGTGCTGCAAGGAGGCGACCGGCTTCGTCGGTGCGGAGGCGGTGGGGCGGGCGCGCGCCGCCGAGGGGACCGCCGAGCGCCTCGCTCCCTTTCGCGTCGAGGGCCAGGGCATCCCTCGCCAGGGCAACCCCGTGATGCGCGGCGACGAACAGGTCGGCGTCGTCACCAGCGGCACCTTCTCGCCCTCGCTCGAGATCGGGATCGGCATGGCCTACCTGCGCTCCGACCTGGCCGAGCCGGGCACGGAGATCGAGATCGACGTGCGCGGCAAGCGGCGCGCCGCCCGGGTAGCTTCCAAGCCCCTCTACGAGAAGGAGCGATGAAGTGGCCGACGCGAGCTATCCCGACGACCTGCTCTACCACGACCAGCACGACTGGGCGCGGCTGGAGGGCGACGATCACGCCGTCTTCGGGATCACCTGGTACGCCCAGGACAGCCTCGGCGAGGTCGTCTTCTATGACCCGCCGGAGGTCGGCGCGGCCGTCGACAAAGACTCCTCTTACGCCGAGGTCGAGTCGGTGAAGGCCGTCTCCGACGTGATCGCGCCGATGTCCGGGGAGGTGGTCGAGGTGAACGACACGCTCGCCGACAACCCGGAGAAGGTCAACGAGGATCCCTACGGGGATGGCTGGCTGGTCAAGGTGAAGTTGACCCAGCCGAGCGAGGCCGAGGCGCTGCTCGACGCCGAGGAATACCGCAAGTTGCTGGAAAACGCCTGAGGGGGACCCGCCCCGGGCTGGCGTAGCCTTGACGGGGTGAGCCGCTACACGTCCGTAACCGACTCCGACCGAGCCGAGATGCTCGCCACGATCGGTGTCGATTCGACCGCCGAGCTGTTCGAGCAGGTGCCGGAGCCGCTGCGGCTCGGGCGACCGCTCGCGCTCTCGCCGGGGATGAGCGAGAGCGAGGTCTACGAGCGGCTGGCGGCGCTGGCCGAGCGCAACGCCGACGCCGAGAGCGAGGTCTGCTTCCTCGGAGCGGGGATGTATGACCACTACGTGCCGGCGATCGTCGA
>DASTYR010000045.1:0-2296 GCA_035764795.1 Solirubrobacterales bacterium
TTCGAAGGGCTGGGCCAGACGACCAAGGGCGCGCCGGTACACGTGCTCGGCTGGTACAGCGGCGGCAAGGTCGAGTACGGGATCCCGATTCCGCGGCTGCTCTCGTTGCTCGCCTTCCACAGCACGCACGCGACCGTCGAAGGGCTGGAGGCGGTCGCGCCCGCAGACCGGCCGCCGGTGAACATCGTTCGGATCGCCTTTCAGACCATGGTCGGGATCGGCAGCCTGCTCGCCCTGCTTTCGCTCGTCTACCTGGTCGTCCGGGTCAGGCGCAAACGGCTGCCGGAGTCGAGCTGGTTCTACTGGGCACTGGTCGCGGCAGCGCCGCTGTCGGTGGTCGCGCTCATCAGCGGCTGGATCGTGACCGAGGTCGGGCGTCAACCCTGGGTCGTCTACCGCGTGATGCGCACGTCGCAGGCCGTCACCGGCGCCGGCGGCGTCCCGGTCGGCTACGCAGCACTCGCGGCCGTCTACCTCGCGCTCGCGGCCGGGGTCGCCTGGGTCCTCGTTCGCCTCTACCGCGCGCCGCTCGACCGTCCCGAGGCGCCGCAACCGCAGGTCTCGGAGCAACCCTGATGCACCTCTACCAGCTCCCGCTCATCTTCGCGATCGTCGGGCTCGCCCTCTACACGGTGCTCGGCGGCGCCGACTTCGGCGCCGGCTTCTGGCAGCTCATCGCCGGCAAAGGCAAGTCGGCCGACGAGCTCCGCGAGCACGCCCAGCACGCGATGGCGCCTGTCTGGGAGGCCAATCACGTCTGGCTGATCTTCGTGCTCACCGTTGTCTGGACCGCTTACCCGGCGGCCTTCGGCTCGCTCGCCTCGACGCTCTCGATTCCGCTCTTCATCGCCGGCATCGGCATCATCCTGCGCGGTGGCGCCTACGCGCTCCGCGCCGGCGCCGGCCCCGGACGCGAGCAGCGCACGCTCGAGATCGTCTTCGCGCTCTCCTCGATCCTGACCCCGTTCGCCCTCGGCACCGTGATCGGAGGACTCGCCTCCGGGCGCGTCCACGTCGGCAATCCGGGCGGCAGCCTCGTCACGAGCTGGCTCAACCCGACCTCGATCGACGTCGGCGTCCTCGCCGTCGCCAGCGCCGCCTACACCGCCGCCGTCTTCCTCAGCGGCGACGCGGAGCGCCAGGGCCAACACGCACTCGCAGAACGCTTCCGCCTCCGCGCGCTCGCCGCCGCGGTCGCAGCCGGCGCAGTCGCGATCGCCGGCCTGGTCGTCCTCCACTTCGACGCCGAGCGGATCTTCCGCCGCCTCACACAGGGCGCAGCGCTGCCCGCGCTCGTGGCGTCCGTGCTGGCAGGCATCGCGACGCTCGCGCTCGTCTGGCGCCGCCGCTACGAGCCTGCCCGCTACACCGCGGCACTCGCGGTCGCAGCGACGATCGCCGGCTGGGCGCTCGCGCAGAACCCGGTCTTCCTCCGCGACCTGACCGTACGCCAGGCGGCAGCGCCCCACGACACGCAAGTCGCCGTCGTCGTCGCCGTGCTCGGCGGCGCCCTCATCCTCTTTCCCTCGCTCGCGCTGCTCTTCCGACTCACGCTCGGCGGCCGGCTCGGCTACGGCGCGACATCGAACGAGCAGCTCGGCAGCGCCGGGCGCGCACGGCTGCGTCACCGCCTCGGCGCACGGCTCGCCGCCGCCTTGTTCGTTGCCGGCGTCGGACTGCTCACGGTCGCGGACGCCGCCTGGGCGCACGGCCTCGGCGTCACCTGCTTCCTCGGCTTCATCGTCTCCGGATACCGGGCCGCGCTACCCGAGGACGTGATCAACGGCGGCGACTGACGGCGACGTAGCCGTCGCTACTGGCGCAGGTGCTCAGCCATGAGGTCGAAGAAGGACAACCAGCCTTGCTTCGCCCCTTCGTACTGCTCCGCGGACATGCGTCCGTGCTGCTGGAAGAGCATCTCGGTCCGGCCGTCGCCGAGGTCGGTGAACGCGACGATGATCAACTCGTAGGCCTCCTCCTCCGGCTGGTCGGAGACGGTGAACACGAGCCGCTCGGGCTCGACGACCTCGCGATACTCGCCCTTCCACTGGATCTCGCGGCGCTCGGGGCCGGCGAACATCGTCGCCCGCCACGAGCCCCCGGGCCTGACGTCCATCGAAACGGTGGACAGCGGCACCTCGGATTCGCCGCCGCCGAACCAGTCCGAGAAGGGCTCGGGCTCGGTCCACTCCTTCCAGACGCGCTCGCGGGGCGCGTCGAAGACGCGTGTGATCGTGATCCCGACTTTGAGCTCGCGGTCTGGGGTCGCCGGCTCAGACATTCGTTTGCAAGCGCT
>DASTYR010000046.1:0-6124 GCA_035764795.1 Solirubrobacterales bacterium
GGGAGATGAGGCCGGGCAAGAGCAGTCCCAAGCCATTGAGAAGGACCTCGATGCGCTGCTGACCGACACCCAGCGTGAGAGAGATGAGTATCTGGATCTCGCCAAGCGGACGAAAGCTGACTTCGAGAACTTCAGGAAGCGGATGAATTCTGAGGTGGCCGCCGCGGGTGTTCGCGGGAAAGCGGCGGTCGTCGGTGAGCTGGTGCATGCCGTCGACAATCTCGAGCGGGCATTGGATGCTGCTGGAATCGACTCGGATCAGGAGGGCTCGCCGGAGGAGCCGCTCGCCCAGGGGATCCTGCTCACCTACCGGGACCTCTGTGCTGCCCTGCAGCGCAACGAGGTCGAGGCGGTCGACCCGAAGGGCGAGAGGTTCGATCCGAATCTGCATGAGGCGCTCTCGACGATGGCGACGGATGGGGCCGAGAGCGGGACGGTGGTCGAGGTGATGCAGAAGGGCTACCGGCTCGGCGAGCAGCTGATCCGGCCGGCGCGCGTGGTGGTGGCGGAGTAAGGCGCCGTGGCCGAGGATCTCTACAAAGTCCTGGGAGTCTCGAAAAAGGCCTCCGACGAGGAGATCAAGAAGGCCTACCGCAAGCTTGCCCGCAAGTACCACCCCGACCGCAACCCCGACGACCCGAAGGCGGAGGAGCGGTTCAAGGAAGTGCAGGGTGCCTACGACACGCTCTCGGACCCCGAGAAGCGCAAGCAGTACGACGCCGGCGGGATGTTCGGCGGCCTCGGCGGTTTTGGTCGCGGCCCACAGGGAGCGCCGGGCGGTCAAGGTGGCTTCGGTGGGTTCGGCGCCGGCGATCTCGGCGACCTCTTCGGCAACATCTTCAGTCGTGGCGGCGGGCGGGCGCAGCCGCAGCAGGTGCGCGGCCGCGACCTCGAGACCGAGATCAGTCTCAGCTTCGACCAGGCGGTCAACGGGACTCAGGTCACGGTCGCCGTGCCGAAAGCCGAGCAATGCGGGACCTGCCACGGATCCGGCGCCAAACCGGGCACCAGTCCGACCATCTGTCCGCGCTGCGAAGGGCGCGGCATCGATTCGCAGAGCCAGGGCTTCTTCTCGATCAGCCAGCCCTGCCCGCAGTGCGGCGGCTCCGGCGAGCTGATCGAGGACCCCTGCCCCACCTGCGGCGGCTCCGGTCTCACCCAGCAGACCAAGCGGCTCAAGGTCAACATCCCCGCCGGGATCAAGGACGGCGGCCGCATTCGGCTCGCCGGCAAGGGCGAGGCGGGGCCACGCGGCGGCCCGCCCGGCGATCTCTACGTCGTCACCCGTGTGCAGGCGTCCCCCGTCTTCAAGCGACTCGATGACGGCAGCCTCGAAGTCACCGTGCCGATCACGGTGGCCGAGGCGCTGCGCGGGGCGACGATCGAGGTGCCGACGCTGAGCGGCACCAAGAAGATCAAGGTGCCGGCCGGGACCAAGCACGGCACGGTGCAACGGCTGCGCGGCGAGGGGCCGCCGCGACCGGGCGGCGGCAGCCAGGCAGACATCCGCTACCGGCTCGAGATCGAACTGCCCGAGAAGCTGACCGACGAGCAGGAAGAGGCGGTCGAGCAGCTGGCCAAAGCCCTGAACGGCGGCGATCCGCGAGCGGATCTGCTGAGGAGGGCCGCGCGATGAGCCCGCGGCAGGAAAGACGGCAAGACGGCGACGGCCGCCGCACGGTCCGCCGCGACCGGGTCGAAGCGACGATCGCCGAGGAGCGCGGCGTCTACATGATCTCGGTCGCCGCCGAACTCGCCGAGATGCACCCGCAGACGCTGCGCGTCTACGAGGCACGCGGTCTAATCCAGCCGCAGCGCTCGCCAAAGAACACGCGTCTCTACTCGCAGCGCGACGTCGAACGGCTGCGCCGCATCCAGCAGATGACCTCTGAGCTCGGCCTCAACCTGGCCGGGGTCGAGACGGTGCTGGAGATGGAAGAGAAGCTGGAGGGGATGAAGGCCGAGCTGAAGCGGATGCGCGAGCGAGCCGAGGAGGAGCAGAGCTGATGCAGCCGGACCGGTTCACCGTCAAGGCCCAGGAGGCGGTCGCGGATGCGCTGAAGCTCGCCTCCCGCTTCCGCAACTCGGAGGCGACCCCCGCCCACCTGCTGGTTGCCCTGCTCGGCCAGGAGGAAGGACTCGCCGTGCCGATCCTCCAGAAGGTCGGCGCCGACCCGGCCGCCGTGAGGAGCGGCGCGCAGAAGGCGGTCGAGGCGCTGCCGACGCTGAGCGGCGACGAGGAGCCGGAGGCGCGGCCCTCGTCAACCCTGCTGAAAGTGCTCCAGCGCGCCGAGCGCGAGATGGCGAAGCAGGGCGACGAGTACATCTCCACCGACCACTTCCTGCTGGCGCTCGCCGAGGACGGGTCGCCGGTCGGTGACCTGCTGCCCGACCCGGCTTCGCTGCAGAAGGCGATCGGCGAAGTGCGGCCGCAGCGCGTCACCTCGCCCGAACCGGAGGCGAGCGCACAGGCGCTGGAGAAATTCGGCCGCGACCTGACTGCCGAGGCCCGGAACGGCAAGCTCGACCCGGTGATCGGCCGCGACGAGGAGATCCGCCGCGTCGTCCAGGTCCTCTCGCGGCGCACCAAGAACAACCCGGTGCTGATCGGCGACCCCGGGGTCGGCAAGACCGCGATCGTCGAGGGCCTGGCGCAGCGGATCGTCAACGGCGACGTTCCCGAGAGCCTGCGCGACCGCCGCGTGATCGCGCTCGACATCGGCTCGCTGCTGGCCGGCTCCAAATACAGGGGCGAGTTCGAGGAGCGGCTGAAAGCCGTCCTCTCCGAGGTCCAGCAGGCCGAGGGCCAGATCGTCCTCTTCCTCGACGAGCTGCACACGATCGTCGGTGCCGGCGCCGCCGAAGGCGCGGTCGACGCGGCCAACCTCCTGAAGCCGATGCTGGCACGGGGCGAGCTGCGAGCGGTCGGCGCGACGACGTTGGACGAGTACCGCAAGCACATTGAGAAGGACGCGGCGCTGGAGCGGCGCTTCCAGCCGGTGCTCGTCGGCGAGCCCGACATCAATGACACGATCGCGATCCTGCGCGGGCTCAAGGGCCGCTACGAAGATCACCACGGGGTGAAGATCACCGACTCGGCGATCATCGCCGCCGCCACCCTCTCGGAGCGCTACATCGCCGACCGCTTCCTCCCCGACTAGGCGATCGATCTGATCGACGAGGCCGCCTCACGGCTGAAGATCGAGATCGACTCGGTGCCGACCGAGATCGACGAGGTGCAGCGCCGCGAGCAACAGCTCGAGATCGAGCGGACCGCTCTGGAGAAGGAGGTGGACGAGGCCTCGAAGGGGCGGCTGGGGGCGCTGGAGGCGGAGCTGGCAGAGCTGCGCGAGCGCTCCGGCGAGATGAAGGCCCGCTGGCAGAACGAGAAAGAGGCGATCGAGGCGATCAACGAGGCGAAGGCGAAACTCGAGGAAGCAACCCGCGAGGTCGAGCGCGCCGAACGCGAGGCGGATCTGGAGCAGGCGGCCAAGCTGAAATTCGGCGAGATCCCGGAGCTGGAGAAGACGGTGGCCGAGCAGGAGGCGCGGCTCGCCGAGCTGCACGCCGACGGCGGCTCGATGCTGGCGAGCGAGGTGACCGAGGAGGACGTCGCCCAGGTCGTCGCCAAGTGGACCGGCATCCCGGTCAGTCGCCTGATGGAGGGCGAGGTCGAGAAGCTGATCCACATGGAGGAGCGGCTGCACGAGCGGGTGGTCGGCCAGGACGAGGCGATCGAGGCGGTCTCCAACGCGCTGCGCCGCTCCCGCGCCGGCCTCTCGGACCCCCACCGGCCGATCGGCTCCTTTCTCTTCCTCGGCCCGACCGGGGTCGGCAAGACCGAGCTGGCCAAGGCGCTGGCCGAGTTCATGTTCGACTCCGAGGCGGCGATCGTCCGCCTCGACATGTCCGAGTACATGGAGAAGCACACGGTGGCGCGGCTGATCGGGGCGCCCCCCGGCTACGTCGGCTACGAGGAGGGCGGGCAGCTGACCGAGGCGGTGCGGCGGCGGCCCTACGCGGTCGTGCTGCTCGACGAGATCGAGAAGGCCCACCCGGACGTCTTCAACACGCTGCTGCAGCTGATGGACGATGGGCGACTGACCGATGGCCAGGGCCGCACCGTCAGCTTCACCAACACGGTCCTGATCATGACCTCCAACGTCGGCAGCGACCGGATCGTCTCCGAGTCGGTTGACGAGCGGATGCGCGAGCAGATCGAGGAGGTGCTGGCGGCGACCTTCAAGCCGGAGTTCCTCAACCGGATCGACGACACGGTGATCTTCCACCGCCTCTCGAAGGAGGACATCGGGCGGATCGTCGAGCTCCAGGTCGAGCAGCTGGTCGGCCGCGTGCGGGAGCGGGGCATCGAGGTGGAGCTGAGCGACGACGCGAGCACGCTGCTCGGCAATCTCGGCTACGACCCGACCTACGGCGCCCGGCCGCTGAAGCGGGTGATCCAGAAGCGGCTGGTCGACAGGCTTGCGCTGAAGATCCTCGAGGGGGAGTTCACGGAGGGCGACGTGGTCCGCGTCGACGCCGCCGAGGGCGATCGGGTCTTCGAGAAGGCGGCGCGGGCGACCGTCGCCGCATAACGACGCTCCCTTCACCTGACGAGTGCTCCCTTTTCGTGTCTATGGAACGAAAAGGGAGCACGCATCGATAGGGCCGCTTCCGGGTTTCTTTAGAAGGGGCTAAGACAGCGCTGCTATCCAGGATCCTGGGAACCGCATTACATGGGGCGGGACTACAGAGATCGGCCTTCCGTGCCGACGTAAGCTGTCTACGGACTTCGTACAGATGTTGAGGAGACCACGTCAGATCAATGCAGAGCCCGGGAGGCTCGTCGAGCGGCTGCGCAGCGCAGCCGACGTCGTGCGCTGGCCGTTCGAGCGCGCTGCCTGGGTTGTGGAGGAGCGGCTCGTGTGGCCGCTGCAGGAAAGGGTCGTCTGGCCGCTGCGCGAGAGGATCGCCGGCGTCGGCCTCCCGGCCCGTCCCACCAGCCCCGCCGCCCTAGCTCTAATCGCCGTCGCCATCCTTGCAATCGGCGTCGCGGCGCTGGCCGACCGCGGGAGCGACGAGGGGGCCCTGCCGGGCGCCGAGCCCGTCGTCTCCTACGCACCGGTTCCGGCCCCGGCACCGGACGAGGAGAAGCCGACCGGGCCGGTGCTGCACGGCGTGGCGCCCGACTTCGACGTCGAGCCCGGCGCCCGTGTGGCAACCCCCGACACTTCCGACAGCTCAGACGCCGCGAGCGAAGCGGCTGATGGTTCGGTCGCCAGCGACGACGGCGCAGCCGCCGACGGCGCTACCACCGACGACGCGGAAGCAGAAGCCGGTGCGACCGCCTCGAGTAAGAAATCGGTGCCGGCCGGGCCGGCCGCGATGAAGGTGGCACGACGCTTCTCGGAGGCATTCGTCTTCTACGAGATAGGCGAGCGGCCCGCCCGCGCGATGGCGGTCTTCCAGGAGACCGCATCGCCTGACCTGGCAACGGCGTTGGCCGAACGGCCGCCGCGCCAGCCGCAGGGCACCGAGGTGCCCAAGGCACGTGTCCTCAATCTCGTGCCCGGTCCCCGCCAGGGGAAGGCGTACACCGTGAGCGCCTCGCTGCTGCGGGTCGGCACGGTCAGCGAGCTGCGGTTGAAACTGGCAAGGCAGGCGGGGGCCTGGGTCGTGACGGACGTGCGCGGATGAGCGGTCGTCGCCTGCTGCTGCTGGTCGTACTGGCCCTCTGTGCCGTCCCCCTCTCGGCAGCGCCCGGCGTCGCCGTCGCACAGAGCGCCGAAGAACCGCCCGCCAGCGAAACGATCGCCCCGGCACCTACTCCCACCATCGAAGAAGGTGACGCGATTGCGGCGCCGCCGGCGCCCGCCCCGGTCGTCCCGAAGCCAAAGCCCGCACCGGAGAGTGGCGGCGGCGTCAAGGCCAAGCCGCAACCGGCGCCGCGGCCGACCCCCGAGCCGGAGCCCGAGCCGCAGGTCGAAGCGCAGAGTGGCGGCGCGGCGGCAGTGGTCCCCCCGCCCCCGGTCCTCTCGGTGCCGACCCTGCCCAGCCCCAGCTGCAGCCCCGGTGCCGTGCCGGCGGTGCTGGTGCCGATCTACCAGCGCGCCGCCGCTGCCTA
>DASTYR010000047.1:0-7829 GCA_035764795.1 Solirubrobacterales bacterium
AGATCACCTCGCTGGCGGAGGAGTCGCGGCCGCCCGCACATGCCTCTGACGAGGCGCACTGAGCACCGTTCTAGGAAAAGTTCGAATATTCGTTTAGTTAGCTCGTCAATCTTCGCTCCGCAAGCGGACTTGCGGCGTCAAGGCGGGCACCTTTTGTTGCCGATGTGTTGAGCCCGATGGAGATTTCCCTGCTTCCCATCTATTTTTTAGGCGAACGCCGACCCGGCAGCCGACTCTTTTTTCGCGCGGAGCCAGAAACCCGGCGTCACCAGGTGAGTCTTCGAGCGCCGCTCCGTGTTGGAGCTAGGCAGAACGAGAGCTCGCGATCTTCAATCGAAAGCGGAACGGATCAAATCGTGCCCCCGGCCAGAGTCAGCGTCCAATCCTGATGGAGAGCTCGACCGCAACCCATCAGCCGCGCGCAACGACGCTCGAGGCAGCCGAGATCGAGAAGCCCGAGCCCCGTGAGCTGAGCGGCCGAGCCAAACGGCGCGGGGTCGTGCTGGCGCGAATGCTGTTCGCCGCCGACTCGATCGCAGCCTGCGGCGCGGCTGCCTTCGCGATAGCGGCGTTGGGTCAGGTCAGCTGGGCCGGCCTCGGCTTCGTCGCCGCGGCGACGCTGCTGTGGCCGGTCGCCGCCTTCAGCATCGGCCTCTACCGCAGCGATCAGCTGGCCACCTGGGCCTCGGCGGTGACCGAGGTCCCGCGCGGGTTCGTCGCCATCCTGCTCATCACCTGGCCGCTCTACGGCAGCGCCCACCTGATCCCCATCGGGGAGGAAGTCGGGCTCACGTTCCTGACGATCGCTGGCATTGCCTTCCTGACCAGCGTGGCGCGGACCGCCGTACGCGCCGGCCTGCACCGGGCGCCGGATCTACGGCAGCGGACCCTGATCCTCGGTTCCGGCCTCGTCGCCGGTCAGCTCGTCGGCAAGCTGCGTAACAACGAGCAGTTCGGACTGGTGCCGGTCGGCATCATCGACGACGACGTCCACGACATAGGCACGCCGGACCTGCCCTGGCTGGGACGCTTCGAGGATCTCGCCGAGGTGATCGAGGCAAAACAGATCGACCGCGT
The DNA here is from genome assembly GCA_035764795.1 of Solirubrobacterales bacterium. Classification (GTDB taxonomy): domain Bacteria; phylum Actinomycetota; class Thermoleophilia; order Solirubrobacterales; family 70-9; genus VRUE01. The sequence continues at coordinate 1,078 of DASTYR010000047.1, forward strand.
GATCATCGCCTTCTCCCGGGCCAGCCACGAACAGCTGCTCGAGTCGATCCGGGCCTGCCGCGACGCCGGCGTCTCGGTCGACGTCGTGCCCCGCCTCTTCGAGTTCCTGGACGGCGTCCGTGCCCTCGACCAGGTCGGCGGCCTGCCGCTGCTCTCGATCGGCGCGCCCATCCTCAGCTCCGCCTCGATGGCCGCCAAGCGGGTGCTCGACGTCGTCGGCTCGGCGCTGCTGATCGTGCTCTTCTCGCCGCTGATGCTGGTGACGGCGATCGCGATCAAGCTCGAGTCCCGCGGCCCAGTCTTCTTCCGCCAGCGGCGCGCCGGGCGTGGCAACGCCAGCTTCGAACTGATCAAGTTCCGCTCGATGTACCTCGACGCCGAGCAGCGCAAGGCCGAGATGGAGAAACTGAACGAAGCCGAGGACGGCGTCATGTTCAAGATCCGCAAGGACCCTCGCGTGACCCGGATTGGCCACTTCCTGCGCCGCTCCTCGCTCGACGAGCTGCCGCAGCTCTTTAACGTGCTCAAGGGCGAGATGAGCCTGGTCGGACCGCGACCGCTGATCTTCCCCGAGACGGCGGCGCTGGAGGAAGACTGGCACCTGCGACGCCTCGAGCTGCGCCCCGGCCTTACCGGCCCCTGGCAGGTCTACGGTCGCTCGCAGAGCCCCTTCCAGGAGATGGTCCGCTTCGACTACCAGTACGTCGCGGGCTGGTCGCTGGCGCGCGATATCGAGATCCTGCTGGCGACCTTGCCGGCCGTGGTCTCCGGACGCGGCGCCTACTGAGCGCGGCAGAATAGGCGGCATGCCCTCCCGGCAGCAGCTCCGCCGTGCCGCCCGCGGTGCCATTCCCTGGCCGATCAGGCAGCGCCTCTACGACCGCGACGGCGGACGCAAGCGGCGCTGGCGGCTGGCGCCGGGCGTCGAGCGGCTCGCCGACGAGCGCCTGGCCGCCCTCACCTTCGACGACGGCCCCGGGGGAAAGGACACCAGGGCGGTCCTCGACGCCCTTTCCGCGGCGGAGGCGCCGGCAACCTTCTTCGTTTTAGGCGAGCACGTCCTCGAACAGCCCGACCTGGTGCGCGAGATCCGCGACCGCGGTCATGAGCTGGCACTGCACGGCATGACCCACCGGCGCCACGACCGGCTCGAGGAGGGAGAGGCCGAGGAGGAGCTGCGGCGCGGCATGGCCGCGATCGAGGAGGTCGGCGGGCAGCGGCCGCGCTGGTACCGGCCTCCCTTCGGGCGCTCCTCCCCCCTGCTCGCATCGATCTGCAAGCGGCTCGAGCTGACGCTCGTCTACTGGACTGCTTGGGGCCACGACTGGGAGCCGGTCCCCTCGTCCCACGTCGCCGGCACCGTCCTGCGCGACCTCGGCCCCGGCGGCATCGCGCTCCTGCACGACTCAGCGCGCTACGGCCAGCGCGGCGACGTCCGGGCCACGGCGGATGCGGTCCCGCAGATCGCGACCGCGGCGAGGGGGAGCGGACTGACCCTCGTGACGCTGAGCGGTGCCCTGAATGGCGAGCGCTGAGAGTCCGCAGCGGCTGCTGCTCGTCTGCTCGCCGGGCGGCCACCTGCTGCAGCTCTTCCGCTTGGAGGGGGCGTGGCGCGACTGCGAGCGCAGCTGGGTGACGCTCGACTCTGCCGACGTCCGCTACCTGCTCGCCGAGGAGCGGACCCACCTCGCCAAGGGTCCGACGAACCGCAGCCTCAAGGCGCTACTGGCGAACGTCCGCCTCGCCTGGCGGCTTGTGCGTAGCGAGCGCCCGGAAGCGATCCTCTCCACCGGGGCAGCGCTTGCCCTCCCCTTCTTTCTCGTCGGCAAGCTCTTCGGCGCCCGGCTCATCTACGTCGAGAGCCTGACCCGGATCCACGGCCTCTCGCTGACCGGCCGCCTCGTCTACCCGCTCGCCGATGCCTTCTTCGTCCAGTGGCCGACGACGACGCGGCTGCGGCGGGCCCGCTTCGAGGGGCGACTGCTGTGATCTTCGCCACCGTGGGGAGCCACCCGAGCTTCCGCTTCGACCGTCTGCTCAGCGCCCTGGCAGCACTGCCCGGAGACGAGCTCGTCGTCCAGCACGGCCCCGGCGATCCCCCGCCCCAGGCACGCGAAGCGATCGCGTTCATGTCCTTCGAGCAGATACTGGAGCGCATGCAGGAGGCCTCGGTGGTCGTCAGCCACGCCGGCGTCGGTTCGATCCTCTGCGCGCTGCAGGCCGGCCGGGTGCCGGTGGTCATGCCGCGTGAGGCTCGCTTCGACGAGACCGTCGACGACCACCAGGTGGAGCTGGCCGAGGCGCTCGCTCCGACCGGCCGGATCGTCCTCGTCGAGACCGAAGGCGACCTGCCCGCCGCCGTCGCCGAGGCACGCTCGCGCGACTCGGCACCGCTCCGCGACGCGACCGAGCTGCTCGGCGCCGTGCGGAGCGAGCTCTACCGCACCTAGGCCCCCGCGGGGCGTGCCCCCCCGCGCCGATCTTTAAGCCGATCGGCTGCCTTGGCCAGGAGAAATCGGCGCCCCGTCGAGCTCAGCTTGACGGCGAAGCGAGCTGGGCGGTCGCGGAAATCGACGTTGAGTCGGGGGATGCAGAGCGGTCCGACTTGCCGCTGGTGGCGCTGCGGCAAGCTGAAAGCGAAGCGATACCCGGCGTCGCCCGCTGCCAGGGCGACCCGTGGATCCCACTCGCCGAACGGGTAGGCGAGCATCTCGCAGCTGCCGAAGCGCTCGACGAGCGCACGGCGCGACTCGCCCAGCTCGACGGCGAGCCGCTCGTCATCGAGCTCGCAGAGATGGGGATGGCTGAGCGTGTGGCTGCCGACCTCGGCGCCCTGCTCGACCATCCGGTCGAGCTCGGCCCAGGTGAGCGATCGCAGCAGCTGCGGCTCACGGGCGTGCGCCTCGGCCAGCTCGGGCCACTCGAAGCCGCGGCCCTCATCGAGCAATGGGGGCAGCACGAAAACGATCGGATGGAATCCGTATCCGGCCATCAACGGCTGCCCGACCAGCAGGTTGTCGCGGAAACCGTCATCGAAGGTGAGGAAGACGGTGCGCCGCGGCAGGCGCTCGCCGCGGCCGAGCCGCTCGAGATCCTCGAGGCCGCCCGAGCGATACCCCAGCCGCCGCAGCAGCGCCAGCTGGCGCTCGAACAGCTGCGGCGAGAGCGCCAGGTACGGCTCCCCGCGTGCGGCGATCGAGTGGTAGCAGAGGAAGACCGCCTCGCGCGATCGGTTGGCCAGAGCTCGGCTCATCGCGCCAGTTCGGCATAGATGCGATCGAGGCGCCCGTAGACGTCCTCGTCGGCAAGTCGCCGGGCACGCTCGGCGGCCGCCCTCCCGAACCGGGCGCGGCGCTCGGGATCGGCCGCAAGTCCCGCCACGGCGTCGACCAGCTGGTTCGGTTGCCCCGGCGGCACGAGGGCCGCGTCGACGCCGTCCTCGAGCAGCTCCGGCACCCCACCGACCGTGGTCGCGACGATCGCCATGCCACTCGCCATCGCCTCCAGCAGGGCCACCGGCATGCCCTCGGAGATCGACGGCAGCACGAACAGGTCGGCCTCCTCCATTGCCTGCGACTTGCGCTCGCCATCGAGCCAGCCCTGCCAGCGCCCGTTCGACGCCGGCTCGCGCGGCGGCGAGCCGGGACCCGCCAGGAGCACGGTCGTCGCCGGGCTGCGCTCGAGCAGTCTCGGCAGCCCCTCCAGCAGAACCTCGCCGCCCTTGGCCGGGTCGTAGAAGCCGCCCAGGTAGAGCGCCGTAACCTCACCGCCCCCCGACCGGCGGGGCGGCGCCGAGACCGGGGGCGGTGCGTTCGGCACGACGGTGACCTCGACGTCGACGAGGCCCTGCCGCAGCGCCGCAGCGCCGCTGGAGGAGACGCTGAGGACACGATCCGCCATCAGGAACGGCGCCCGCAGGAGCCGCCGCCGCAATGGCCCGAGACGGGCCAGGAAGTCGTCGAGGTCGCCAGGGCCGGCGTGGAGGTGGAGGACGACTGGGCGCCGCATCGCCTTCGCCGTGCCGACTACCAGGCCCTTCCGGTAGAGGCTGCCGCGCGCGGCGACGTGGACGTGGACGATGCGCGGCCCGCGGCCGGCGCACCAGCGAACCAGCTTCACGAGGGCGCGGGCGAAGAGGAGGAGCCGGGAGAACGGACGGCGGTCGCGATAGGTCGGAATCGCCTCGAGCGTGTAGCGGTCGGCAAGGGGCGAGGAGAGCAGCGAGGCGATCACCGCCGGCATGCCGCCGCCGGGACCGGCGGGGTCGGGCCCGAGGTGGACGACGCGGGTCTTCACCTGCCGACCGGGCTGCGCAGGCCAGCGCTCCCCCACTCGATGATCTCGACGGAACCGGAGACGTCTTCCGCTCTTCCCGCCAAGGCCCGCTCTAGATTAGGGCAACGATGTGCGGAATCGCTGCCATCCTCGATCCCGGCGCGGCCATGACGGAAGCCACGGCTGCCGCGGTCGTCGACTCGCTCCGCCACCGCGGGCCGGACGGCGACGCCGTCGAGCGTGTCGGTCCGGCGACGCTCGTTCACACCCGGCTCGCGATCATCGACGTCGCGGGCGGGCGACAGCCGCTGCACTCCGAGGACGGCAACTGCAGGGCGATCGTCAACGGCGAGATCTATAACCACCTCGACCTGCGCCGTGAGCTCGAGGCAGACGGCCATCGCTTCGCGACCCGGTCGGACTCCGAGGTCGTGGTCCACGCCTACGAGCAGTGGGGCGAGGACTTCGTCGGGCGCCTCAACGGGATCTTTGCCTTCGCGCTCTGGGACGAGCGCCGACAGCGGCTCGTCGCCGCGCGTGATCCGTTCGGTGTCAAGCCCCTCTACTGGGCCGTGGACGGCAGTCGTATCGGCGTCGCGTCGGAGATCGGCGCCCTGATGGCCGCCGGGTTGGCGACGCCGGCGGTCGATCCGATCGCGCTCGAGCACTACCTGGCCTGGCGCTTCACCCCGGCGCCACGGACGATCTTCGCCGGCGTCTCGAAGCTCCCCCCTGCGACCCTCCTGACCGCGGACCGCAGCGGTATCGCGACGCGCTCCTATCGCTCGTCGCCAGGCGAACCGCTCGAGGGCAGGAGCGCCGACGACCTCGCCGACGAGCTGGTCGACCGCTTCACCGAGGCGGTCGGGAGGCAGATGATGTCCGACGTCCCCTACGGGGCCTTCCTCAGCGGCGGCGTCGACTCGGCTGCGATCGCGGCCGCGATGCGGCGCACGGTCGACCAGGCGCCGCTCACCTTCACGATCGGCTTTCCGGGGCACGGCGACGAGCTGGACGAGCGGGCCGCGGCGGCGGAGGCAGCGCGCGCGATCGGCACGAACCACCACGCGACCGAGATGCAGGAGCTGGACTTCTCACGCGAGCTGGCCGAGTGCGTGCGCAGCCTCGAGGAGCCGATCGGCTCGGCGTCGGCGCCGGCAGCGCTGCAGCTCAGCCGCTTCGCCTCAGGCTTCGTCAAAGTCGTGCTCTCGGGGCAGGGCGCCGACGAGCCGCTGGGCGGCTACGAGCGCCACCAGGCCGCTTCCGTGCTCGGGATGACCGAGGCCCTGCCGGGCTTCGCCGCCCGCCCGGCGATCGCCCTCGCCGACGCGGTGCCGCGCAACGAGCGGCTCAAGCGCGCCGCTCGCCTGCTCGGCGCACCGCCGGGGGTCGACAGGGTGCTGCAGGTGTTCGAGATATCGGACGCCGGCCTGCGGGCGCGCCTGACGCGGGGCCCAGGGGCAGAGGCGGCGGCGGAGCGTCGCGAGCTGGCGTCCGGCCTGCTCGGCGACCTCGGCACGCGACATGACCCGCTCGAGCAAGCCCTCTACCTCGACACCCACATGTTCCTGCCCGACTGCCTGCTGGTCTACGGCGACAAGACCTCGATGGCCTCGGGCCTCGAGCAGCGCGTCCCCTTCCTCGACGTCGAGCTGATGCGCTTCGTCGAGCGCATTCCCGCCCGTCTGCGGGTGAGGCGTCTACGCCGCAAGTGGCTCTACCGCAAGGCCCTGCCGGCGCTGGTTCCGGCGGCGACTCTGGCCCGTAAGAAGCACCCGTTCGCGACCCCATACGACGACTGGCTGCGCAGCTCCCTGGGAACCGAGCTCGAGCGGATCTACGCACCCGGCGCGGCCGCAGCCGAGCTGATCGACCCCGACGCCGTCTCCGACCTCGTCGCCGAGCACCGGCGCGGCCGCGCCGACCACAAGCGGGTGCTCTACTGCCTGCTCGAGTTCGGCTACTGGCACCGCAGCTTCGTCGAGGGCATGCAGCCTGCCTCGGCCCTGGCCTAGGCCCATAACGGTCTAGGCACGGCCTGTCCTCCCGGCCTGGACGAATGTCCGATTAAGCCGGGCCGAGACTCGGGCGGCGCCGTCGGAGAGCCGACCAGGTTCCGGCGATGAACCTGGCAAGCAACAGCCTTCCCCCCCGCCTCCGCTTCCCCATGGTCGCCTTTATCGGCCTACTCGCCCTCGCAGGCGTGGCCGTCGGCCAGCCTGCCCCGGCGGACGCCAAGGTCAAGGTCGTCGCCAAGGTCGCAGGCGACGCCCCCGAGGCCGTTCGCGTCGTCGCCCACACGCCCGAGGTCGCCCAGCGCATCGAGTTCTTCGTCGACGGCCGCAAGCAGGGTGTCAAGCGTTCCGTCAACTGGCGCCACGGCCGCAAGGGACTGCTCGAGGTACAGCCGGGTCGCCACCGTCTCACCGCCGTCGCGATCCATCCCGGCGGCGAGGTCAGCCGCGGCGTCCGCATCA
>DASTYR010000048.1:0-2295 GCA_035764795.1 Solirubrobacterales bacterium
GCCCCCGATCAGTTCAGCAAACCGCCGATTCCCCGGCAGCCGCACCGAGCTTCCTGAGCTTTTTCCCTGCGATTGCGAGCGCTGACGGCCATCTGCTGGAGGAGACGCTTCTGCCGCGACAGGACCCGCGGCCCGAACGCCCTCGTCCCTCGCTCCTTCGTCCCTCGCGTTCTTCTCCAACTCCTCAATCGCCCCCGCCGCTTTCGCCTTAAGCTCCTCGACGTCAGCCCCGGTCGCCGCGGCGATCGCCTCGTAGGCCTCGTCCTGCTTGGCGAGAAGCTTCAGTAGCCGCCTCTGATCGTCACTCAGCGCCACGGGACGGCGAAGCCTATGCGACGGGTAGGCTGGCGGCGATGGCCGACGATCCGCGCGGGCTGAAGTCGCACTACGACGCCCTGCTCGGCACCGAATGGCTCGACGACGACCCGGCCGGCGCTCGTGCCCGGATCCCAATGCGCGACGAGCTCCGCCAGCCCGTCGGCCTGATGCACGGAGGGGCCATGTCGAGCCTGGTCGAGAGCGTTTGCTCGCGGGCGACCGCGCTAGCGGTACTCGACGAAGGCAACGCGGCGATGGGCCAGTCGATCTCGGTCAGCTTCATGCGCCCGATCACCGAGGGGCACGCCGAAGTCCGCGCCCAGGCCCGCCACCGCGGCCGCACCACCTGGGTCTGGGAGGCCGAAGTCCGCGACGCCGAAGACCGCCTCTGTGCATTGGCCCAGATGACGATCGCCGTCAGACCGCTGCCGAGCTAGCCGCCGAAGCGGTTGGTGATCGGCAACCTGCGGTCGCGGCCGAAGGCCTTCGGGGTGATCCGCACGCCTGGGGCGGCCTGGCGCCGCTTGTACTCGGAGCGGTCGACCATGCGGACGACCTCGTCGACGACGTCGGCCGGCATCCCGGCCGCGATCATCTCCTCGCGTCCCTGGTCGCGCTCGACGTAGGCCTCGAGCACGCGGTCGAGCAGCTCGTAGGGCGGCAGCGAATCGGCGTCGCTCTGGTCGGGGCGCAGCTCCGCCGACGGCGCTCGCTCCAAAACCGACGCCGGCACCAGCTCGCGCCCGGCGACCTCGTTGCGGTGGCGGACCAGCTCGTAGACGAGCGTCTTCGGCACGTCCTTGATCGCGGCAAAGCCACCCGCCATGTCGCCGTAGAGGGTGGCGTAGCCGACCGACATCTCGCTCTTGTTGCCCGTGGTCAGCACCAGCCAGCCGTGCTTGTTGGAAAGCGCCATCATCAGGTTGCCGCGGATTCGCGCCTGGATGTTCTCGGCCGCCAGGTCGGGCTCCGAGGGGCGGCTCGGGTCGCGTGGCAGGGGCTCGGGGCCGCCGCCATCGGTGCTGGCGAAGGCGTCGCCCAGGACCCCCTCGTAGGCCGCCATCGCCGCGTCGATCGGGATCTCGAGCAGCTCGACCCCGAGGTTGTCGGCGATCGCGTGGGCGTCAGCCTGGGTGCCCTCGCTCGAGTAAGGGGAGGGCATGGCGACGCAGGTGACGCATTCTGGGCCGAGTGCATCGACGGCGAGTTGAGCGACCAGGGCCGAGTCGATCCCCCCCGAGAGCGCCACGCCGACGTGGCGGAAGCCGTTCTTGCGTACGTAATCGCGCAGTCCCAGGGTCAGCGCCGCGTAGACCTCCGCGACGTCCGGAAGCGGCTCCGCCAGCCTTCTTGAAGCGGAGGCGGGTATCTCGCAGAGCAGCAGCTCCTCCTCGAACTGCGCCGCCCGGGCAACGACCCGGCCACCTGGGTCGACGACGAAGCTCTGCCCATCGAAGATCAGCTCGTCCTGGCCGCCGACCAGGTTGCAGAAGGCGACGTACGTGCCGTAGGCGCGCGCGCGGGCAGCGAACATCGCCTCACGCTCGCTGCCCTTGCCGCGGTGGTAGGGGGACCCCGAGGGGTTTGCGATAACGGTCGCCCCCTGCTCTGCCTCCGTCGAGGCCGGCGGTCCCTCGGCCCAGAGGTCCTCGCAGATCGTCAGCCCGACCTTCGTTCCGCCAACCTCGGCGACGAGCGGTTCCGAGCCCGGGATGAAGTAGCGCTGCTCGTCGAAGACCGAGTAGTTGGGGAGGCGGCTCTTGCGGTAGACGGCCCGGACCTCGCCGTCGGCCAGCAGCGCCACCGAGTTGTGGGCATGGCGGTGGTCGCCGCCGCCCGCCACCGGCTCGGCGAAACCGACCAGCGCCGCGATCTTGCTAACACCCGCGGCGAGCCCCTCGATCGCCGCCTGATTGGCGGCGACGAAGTGCCGCTTGAGGTAGAGGTCCTCGGCGGGGTAGCCGGGAATGCAGAGCT
>DASTYR010000049.1:0-2267 GCA_035764795.1 Solirubrobacterales bacterium
GCTGCCGCGCCCTCACCTACCCGCACACCACCTGGCTTCTCGACGACGGGCGGCGCCCCGAGATGGAGGAGCTCGCGAAGGCCGCCGGCGCCAGGTACCTGACCCGCCCCGACAACTCTCACGCCAAGGCAGGGAACATCAATGCGGCCCTCCCCCGCACCGACGGCGAGCTCGTCCTGATGCTCGACGCCGACCACGTGCCGATGCCCGACGCCCTCGACGCGATGATCGGCTACTTCGACGACGAGCGCGTCGCCCTCGTCCAGAGCCCGCACGACTTCTTCAACCACGACTCGGTCCAGCACTACGTGGTGGGGCGCCACGAGCAGTCGCTCTTCTACCGCGTCGTGTGCCCCGGCAAGGACCGCCACGGCGCCGCCTACTGGTGCGGCTCCGCTGCCCTGCTGCGCCGTGAGGCGCTGCTTGAGATCGGCGGCGTCGCCACGGAGACGATCGCCGAGGACTTCCACACGACGATCCGCCTGCAGCGGCACGGCTGGACGAGCCGCTACCACGACGAGGTCCTGGTCCAGGGACTGGCGCCGCACGACCTCGACGGCTACCTGCTGCAGCGCGACCGCTGGGCCCGCGGCAACCTCGCCGTCTTCACGCTGCGCGAGTCGCCCCTGCGGGCGCGTGAGCTGACGCCGCTGCAACGCCTCTCCTACTTCGTCAGCCTCGCCGCCTACCTGGCGCCGCCGATGCGGCTTCTGCTGCTGGCGACGCTCGGGCTGGTGATCTGGACCGGCGAGCTGCCGATGAAGGTCAGCATCGCCGCCCTGGCGGCCCTCTGGCTGCCTTCGGTCAGCCTCAACCTGCTGGCCGGCTCGGCGCTGGCCCGCGGCTACATGCGGATCGGCGAGACCGCCCACTACGAGCTGATGACGATGGAGATCTACACGCGGGCGCTGCGCTGCATCTTCGTCCCGGGCCGCACCGCCTTCAAGGTGACGCCCAAGCAGGGCGCCGATGCCGGCGGCCTGCAGGCCGTGCGCAAGCTGCGGCTCGTCGTCCTCGCTGCGGTGGTGCTGGGCGTCGGCACTGCGCTGCGCGCCCTCGACTTGGCCGGTGTCGGGCCGTTGCCCGACATGCCGGGCATCGCCACCTGGGTGGTCGTGATTCTGGGGCTGATCGAGCTGCGGCGGGTGATGCGCACCCTCGTCACGGTCGGACGGCGCCAGCAGCGCCGCCAGGTGTACCGCTTCGAGGGGGATGCCGCCGCCCACTGCTTCGACGGCGACGCACACGTCGGCGGCCGCCTCGTCGACGCCAGCGCCGCCGGAGTCGGGCTCGTCCTCGACGCGCCGCTGCCCCTCGGCTCGCGCCCGTCGGTCGTGCTCGAACTGCAGGACGCGACCGGCGCAACGCACGAGGTCGCCGTCGAGGTGGCGGTGCGCTCGTGTCGCGAAGCCGACGGTCGCCACCTGGTCGGCGCGACGATCGAGCGGATCGACCCTGCCTCGCGGATGTGGCTCATGGAGTGGTGCTACGTCGTTTGCAGCCACGAGCGATTGCGAGGACGCCGACCGGCGCTCGTCCCCGCCGACGTCGAGCCGATCGTCGTGCCGCTCGACGAGCCATCTCCGCAGGCCATCGCTGCCTGACGTCGTCCGCTCGCGGTAGAGCCAATACCCTTTGCGCAGACCCGGAGAGGTGTCCGAGTGGCTTAAGGAGCGCGACTGGAAATCGCGTGGGCGGGGTTAACCCGCCTCGTGGGTTCGAATCCCACCCTCTCCGCTCCGTCGCGCCGCGAAGAAGTCGCGCAGGAGCGTCGCGCACTCCTCCTCCATGACGCCGGCGGTCACCTCCGGCCGGTGGTTTAGAGCAGGCTCGGCGAGGACGTCGAGGACGCTGCCGGCGGCGCCCGCCTTGGGGTCGAAGGCGCCGAAGACGACATGCGGGATGCGGGCGAGGACGATCGCGCCGGCGCACATCGCGCAGGGCTCGAGGGTGACGTAGAGGGTGGTCCCCGGCAGGCGCCAGCCTCCCAGCGCCTCGGCGGCGGCGCGGATGGCGAGGATCTCCGCGTGGGCGGTCGGGTCGCGGCGCAGCTCGCGCTCGTTGCCGGCGGCCGCGAGCGGCTCGGCGTCGCGGGCGACCACGGCGCCGATCGGGACGTCGCCGTGGCTCTGAGCCTCGCGCGCGCACTCGAGTGCGATCTCCATCAAACGGCGATGCGCTTGCGGCAAGTCGTCCGGCATCGATCCGAGAGTATGTGCGACCCACGACTTCGCGGCCCGGTCGGTGTTCGAGGATTGCCGACCTGA
>DASTYR010000050.1:0-5439 GCA_035764795.1 Solirubrobacterales bacterium
CGGTGTCGACGGTGCAGACGCTGAGCCGGTCGGCGTTCGGGTGTCGCTCGCACTCGACCACGTGACCGACCACGAATCCCTCGGTCGAGGGCGGCCCGAGCGTCGCCACCCGCTCGACCTCGGTGCCGGTCATCGCCAGCCGCTCGGCCAGCTCGCCAGCCGGGATGCCCGGATCGCAGTACTCGCGCAGCCACGAATACGGGACCCTCATGAGAACTGCTCCAGCATCCGCACGTCGTTGTCGAAGAAGCGCCGCAGGTCGGGGACCCCATGGCGCAGCATCGCGATCCGCTCGACCCCCATGCCGAAGGCGAAGCCCTGAACGCGCTCGGGGTCGTAGCCGTTGGACTCGACGAAGCCGAGCACGTTGGGGTCGACCATGCCGGCGCCGCCGACCTCGATCCAGCCGATCCCCTTGCAGAGGTTGCAGCGCTCGCCGCCAGTCAGCTCGCCGCTTCCCCCGCACTGGAAGCAGGAGACGTCGAACTCGACGCTCGGCTCCGTGAAGGGGAAGAAGTGGGGCCGCATCCGCGCCTCCCGCCCGGGGCCGAAGATCGCCCGCAGCATCTCCTCCAGGGTCCCCTGCAGGTCGGCGAGCGTGATCCCCTCACCGATCGCCAACCCCTCGACCTGGTGGAACATCGGGCTGTGCGTGGCGTCGGAGTCGCGCCGGTAGACCTTGCCCGGGACGATCACGAAGATCGGCGGCGGCTGGGCCTCCATCGAGCGGATCTGCACCGGCGAGGTGTGGGTGCGCAGCAGCACCTCGGGGTGCGACTGCACGTAGAAGGTGTCCTGGAGCATCCGCGCCGGGTGCCCGGGCGGGTGGTTGAGGGCGGTGAAGTTGTAGTAGTCGTGCTCGATCTCGGGCCCTTCGACGACCCGGTAGCCCAGCCCGACCATCACGTCCTCGATCTGGCGCGTAGTGCGCGTGATCAGGTGTAGATGTCCGGCCGGCCGCACCGGCGCCCCTGGCAGCGTCACGTCGACGCGGTCATCTGCCAAGCGCTGCTCCATCTCCCCCGCGTCGAGCTCGCCCGCGCGCTGCTCGATCAGCGCTTCCAGCTCCTGCCGGACCCGGTTAGCGGCCGCGCCCACCTCTCCCCGTTCCTCTTGGGGCAGGTCGGCGATCCCGCGCAGAATTCCGGTCAGCTCAGCTTTGCGGCCGAGGTAGCGGACCCGCAGCTCCTCGAGCTCCCCCGTGCCCGAAGCGGAGCCAAGCGCCGCGGCCGCCTCGTCGCGAATCTGCGCGACCCGCTCAACCATCGGACCCGGTCTCCTGCATGGCGGGCGACGATAGCCGCTCCCCCGCGCTCGCCATCCGCTCGCAGGCGATCGCTGCGGCGGCGGCGACGTTGAGCGACTCGGCCGTGCCTGGCCGCAGCGGGATCGTCAGGCGCAGATCGCATGCGTCGAGCACGTCCTCGGGCAGGCCTTCGCGCTCAGCGCCGAGGCAAACCGTACGGGCGGCGAACCCGTCGATGCCGTCGCCCCCATGGGCGACGAGGGCGGCGCGAGGCCGCGGGGTCGCCCCGACCCCACCCCGCAGCAACGGCTGGCCGAAGATCGAGCCCATGCTCGCCCGCACCGCCTTGGGTCCGTAGGGATCGGCGCAGTCGGGACCGAGGACGACGCTGCCGCCGACCAGAGCGTGCGCGGTGCGAACGATCGTGCCGACGTTGCCAGGATCCGACAGTCCGTGCAGGTAGAGGCAGGGCGGCTCGGCCGAGTCGGTCCAGCGCTGCGGCCAGACCGCGATCGCCCGCGTCCCCGAGCCGAGCGTCGAGACCTCTCCCAGCAAGCCAGGATCGACCTCCTCGCCGTCGAGTTCGCTGCCGGCGGCCACGAGCACGAACCGCGGCTCAGCGCCCGCCGCCAGCCCAGCCTCGAGCAGATCCTCGCCCTCGGTGACGAAGAGCCCCTCGCGCTCGCGGTGCTTGCGCTCGTGCAGCTTGCGCACCAGCTTCAGCTTCTCGTTGTGGGGGCTGACAATCATCGGGTTCTCTTCTTCTCTGTCTCTCTTGCGTCTCCTAAAACAAAAAACGGGCCGTGAAGACGGCCCGCCCGGGAAAGTGGAGTGTGGCTGCGGCTAGGCGGCCGCACCCTCCCGGGCTAGCTCCACGAATCGGCGGAAGGCATCGCGGTCGTTGACCGCGATGTCGGCCAGCATCTTGCGGTTGACCTCGACCCCGGCTTTGCCGAGGCCGTGGATCAGCTCCGAGTAGCTCATGCCCTCGAGCCGCGCCGCGGCGTTGATGCGGGTGATCCAGAGGCGCCGGAACTCGCGCTTGCGGTTGCGCCGGTCGCGGTAGGCGTACATGCCCGACCGCTGCACCTGCTCTTTGGCGAAGCGGTAGGAGGAGTGCTTGCGGCCGTAGTAGCCCTTCGCTTCCTTGAGGACCTTGCGCCGCTTCTTGCGCGCGTGTACGGAGCGCTTAACGCGGCTCACTTTCCACCCCCGAGCAGCGTCCGCACCTTCTTCACGTCAGCCGGCGCGATCTCAACCGGCCGCGCCATCCGCCGCTTCCGCTTCGGCGACTTTTTCTCCAGGATGTGGCTGGAGTAAGCGCGCCGCCCACGCAGCTTGCCCTTGGCGGTCTTGCGGAAGCGCTTCTTGGCGCCCGAGTGAGTTTTCATCTTCGGCATCGGGACGGGTATTGAAGCAGACCGGCACCTAGGCCCGCGCGGGAACGGCGCCGTCGCGGATACGCTGCGCCGCGATGCGGATCGTCTACGTCATCGGGACCCGCCCCAACTTCGTCAAGACGGCTCCCGTGATCGCCGCACTGCGCGATCGCCTGCCCGACGGCCGTCACGCGATCGTCCACACCGGCCAGCACTACGACCGCCTGATGTCCGAGGTCTTCCTCGAGGAGCTGGGAGTGCCGGCGCCCGACCACATGCTGGAGGTCGGCTCGGGCAGCCACGCGCAGCAGACGGCGCGTGTGATGGAACGGCTCGAGCCGGTGCTCGCCGAGGAGCGGCCCGATCTGGTCATGGTGCCCGGCGACGTCAACTCGACCCTGGCCGCCGCCCTGACCGCGGCCAAGATGCAAATCCCCGTCGCCCACCTCGAGTCGGGCCTGCGCAGCTTCGACCGCTCGATGCCCGAGGAGGTGAACCGGATCGTCGCCGACGAGCTCTCCGACCACCTCTTTCTCCACAGCGACGAGGCGATCGAGAACCTGCGCGCCGAGGGCGTCCCCGACGAGCGCATGCACTTCGTCGGCAACACGATGATCGACACGCTCGTCGCGCTCGAGGAGCGGATCGACGCGGCGGGCGCCGCCGCTCGGCTCGGCGTCGAGCCCGGTGACTATGTGCTGGTCACCCTGCACCGACCGGCCCTGGTCGACGGCCCGCTGCTGCCGGAGACCGTACGTCGGCTGGCCGAGCTGGCCCGTGAGCTGCCCGTCGTCTTCCCGGTCCACCCCCGCACCCGCCAGCGGATGGAGGCGATCGAGTCCGACCACCCCGGCCTGCACCTCTGCGAGCCGCTCGGCTACGTCGACTTCCTCTCCCTGACGGCAGACGCCGCCGCCGTCCTCACCGACTCCGGCGGCATCCAGGAGGAGACGACCTACCTAGGCATCCCCTGCTTCACCCTGCGCGACAACACCGAGCGCCCGGTAACCATCCGCGCCGGCACCAACACCCTCCTAGGCCTAGACCCCGCCGCAATCTCCACCATCCCCCCGGCCCTGGCAGCTCGTCCCGCCCCCCCGCCCGAACCTCCCCCTCTCTGGGACGGCAAGGCCGCCGAGCGCGTAGCCGACGTACTAGCTTGATCTCACCGGCCGCGGGAATGCCCCGGCAGGGGATGGAACGTCTTGTACTTTTTCCGCTGAGCGGTTGACGGACAGCCGCTGACTGTCTTCGGAAAAAGTTAAGTGGAATCCCCTGCCGGGGCATTCCCCTCGTCGGGCGCGTCCTTCTGCGCCTCCGCCCGCGCCTCTTTGGACGGCGCCAGCATCATGCTCATGTTCCGCCCTTCCTGCAGCGGTTCGGACTCAATCGTCGCCAACCCGTCGAGGTCCTCGAAGAGGCGTTGCAGCAGCGCCCGTCCGCGCTCCGGGTGGGCCTGCTCGCGACCGCGGAACATGATCGTGATCTTGACCTTGTTCTGATGGCGCAGGAAGCGCTCGACGTGGCCCTTCTTGGTTTCGTAGTCGTGGTCGGCGATCTTCGGTCGCAGCTTGATCTCGCGGACGTTGACCTGCTGCTGGTGCTTGCGAGCCTGCTTCTGCTTCTGCTCCTGCTCGTACTTGTACTTGGAGTAGTCGAGCAGCCGCGTGACCGGCGGTTTCGAGTTGGCGGCGACCTCGACCAGGTCGAGTTCGGCCTCCTGCGCCTGTTTGAGCGCCTCGGCGGTGTCGACGATTCCCAGCTGCTCGCCGTCGGCCCCGATCAGGCGCACTTTCGGCACGCGGATCCGCTCGTTGATGCGGGTCGTGTCGCGCTCCGGCGGTCGCCGGTCGAACCTGCGGGGAACCGGCACTATCTGGAGGAGAGGTGGAACGTCAAGAGGATTGGTGAATCGGAGGCGGCCACGGGACGCTCAGCGGCGCGGGGTGTTTGGCATGCCTGCGATCAAGTGGCCGCAGTATAGAGGCAGAACGGCCAAGCGGTGCGGGCTCAAGCCGCCCGGTGCTCCTGGCTCTCCTCGGTATGAACCCGATCGGCGAACTGCGCCAGTCGCATTGTCCCCTGCTCTCCGTCGCGGTGCGAGCGTACGGCGACCTCACCGCTCTCTTCCTCGCGGTCGCCGACGACGAGCATGTAGGGGTAGCGACCGAGTTCGGCGTCGCGCACCTTCTTGCCGATCGACTCCGAGCGGCGGTCGAGCTCAACCCGCACGCCGAGCTCGCGCAGCCCCTGCGTGACCTTGGCGCCGTGCTCGACGTGGCGGTCGGAGATCGGCAGGACGATCGCCTGCACTGGCGCCAGCCAGACCGGGAAGCGACCGCCGTAGTGCTCGATCAGGATTCCGACAAAGCGCTCCATCGAGCCGAGCAGGGCGCGGTGAATCATCACCGGCCGGCGCTGGGCGTCCTCGGCGTCGGTGTAGGTGAGGTCAAAGCGCTCGGGCATGAAGAAGTCGACCTGGCAGGTGCCGCACTGCCAGGAGCGGCCGAGCGCGTCGGTGATGTGGAAGTCGATCTTCGGTCCGTAGAAGGCGCCGTCGCCGGGGTTGAGGGTGAAGGGGCGGCCCTGGCTCTCGAGCGCGCGCCGCAGCGCCTCCTCGGCCTGCTCCCACTGCTCGTCGCTGCCGATCGACTTCTCGGGCCGGGTCGAGAGCTCGATCCGCACGTCCTCGAAGCCGAAGCGCGCGTAGAGCTCGTCGATCGCCTCGCAGACGGCGCCGACCTCGTCGGCGATCTGCTCGGGCGTGCAGTAGATGTGGGCGTCGTCCTGGGTGAAGGCGCGCACCCGCAGCAG
>DASTYR010000051.1:0-3268 GCA_035764795.1 Solirubrobacterales bacterium
ACCTCGCCGAGGGCCGCAGCCGCTTCTGCGAGCTCGAGCGTTCGTTGGAGGGGATCAGCCCCCGCACGCTGTCGCTGCGTTTGCGGGCGCTTGAAGAAGAGGGCATCGTCGCCCGCCACACCTTCCCCGAGGTGCCGCCACGGGTTGAGTACGCGCTGACCGAGAAGGGTGAGGCGCTGGTGCCGCTCATCGAGGACATGCGCCGTTACGGCCGCCGCTGGCTGATGGCCGAGGGCGAGGACGGCTGTTGCGAGGACGAGCCGGCGGCCGAGTCGAAGTCCGCGCGCAAGCGCGCTCCCGCCACCGTCTGACCCCCTCCGCGCCGCGGACGCGCCGCGGATTGACCACCCATAGCGTGGGTCAACCCGCGGCACGTCTGCAAGCCGTCGTGCAGGCGCAGGAGCGTCGTGCCTGGAGCTGAAGGCAGGGGCGTGCGTGACGCCCTCCTCAATGAGGCCCTGAAGCGACTGGCGGCCGAGGCCGCGACCCGCTTCACGACCCTGGTTGCCAGCGGCGAGCAGATCCCCTTCGATGTCGCCGAGGCCGAGGGGCCCGACTCGCTCTTTCACAGCTACGTGCCGCTGACGGCGCGCTTCGTGTGTGAGCACGAGGCGGAGCTGCGCGAGGTGCCCGCCTTCGGGCCGGCCCGCGAAGCGGTCGAGCTGGCGGGCATCGCCGCCACCTATCTGGAGCAGCGTGGCGAGTCCGTCCCGGCCCAGTCCGGCGAGCGAGCGGCCCGCATGCTGACGGTCTTCCTCGCCTCGCTCTGGGACGGCTGCGCCGAGTTCGCTCTCGACCGCGACCGGCTCGACAAGACCCTTGCTGTCCTCGATGCCGAGATCGGCGACGTCGACGAGGCCGACGTGCTCGTTGCCCCGATCGTCGGGCTGCGGATGCCGATGGCCCGGCTCGACCTGCCGAGCGGGGTACAGATAGTCCGCGCCGACACCTTCGACGCGCCGATCGAGGCGATGCGCAGCGAGGGCATGGGCCGCGCCGCCTGGGAGCCGCAGTTCCTTGCCATCGCCGAGCAGGGCGAGGGCCACGAGAGCGCCGCCGAGGCGCTCGAACAGCTCCACGAACTGATCAGCGTCCTGCGCCTCTTCAAGCGCGGCGGCATCGGTCTCGGTCCGCACGCCTTCGCGCCGACCGGCGAGGGCCACTGGCGCCGCCTCGCCACCGCCGCCCCGACCCCCCGCGGCGACGGCTACAGACTCAACCAGGACGAGGCAACGGAGCTGGTCAAGCTGGCGGGCCGCCTTGAGACACAGCCCGATCCCGCCGGCCCCCTGGCCTGGGCGGTGCGGCGCTTCGAGCTCGGCTGCGAGCGTCCGACGCCACTCGAGGGGCTCAGCGACCACCTGCTGGCCTTGCGCGCAGTGCTCGACGGTCAGGGACCGGTCGGCGCCTCGCTGCCGATGCGTGCTTCAGCCCTGATCGCCGACGGCTCGCTCGACCGGCTCACCGCCCGCGAGCAGCTGGAAGCGGCGATGGAGCTGGAGCGAGCGACGATGACCGGCATGACGGGCGACGGCGCCCGCGAGCTAGCGCGCTGGGTCGAGGACGGTGTGCGCCGCATCCTTCGCGACGCCGCTCTTGGCGAACTGGGGACCGACCTCAACGAGGCCGCCGACGAGACGCTGATCGCGGCCGGCCTCAATGCCGGCGACCCTGAGATCGCCGTTGCCGCGGAGGAGCTGCCAGCCCCTGAGCCGGAGCCAGACCAGGAGCCGGTGCCTGAGGTGCCTGAGTACTTCCCCGCACGGAAGCCCGAGCCGATCGCCAACGAAGTCGAATCCCCGCCCCAGGAGGAGAGCATGCAAGACACCCGCATCCTCGAGCCGGTTCCGGCCGAGGACGAGATCCGGATCACGGCGACGCACTGGCTCGACGAGGTCGACGTCGAGGAGAGCACGCTCGATTTCCCGTCGATCGAGGGCGACGTCACCCACCGCGAGCGGATCGACACCCCGCGCGTCCGCCACCTGTTCCCGGTGCCCGAGGACGCGGAGTGGGAAGTGCGCGAGTTGAATTACGACCACTACGACCGGCGCCACGCCGGCTAGGCGCGACCCGCCGCGATCGCCTCGCGCTCGGCAGCGCTTGCGAACAGGTAGCGGTTGATCTCGGCGAGGCCGCCGAGATCGTGGACGTCCTCGTCGAGATAAGGCACACGGATGACGCCCTTGGTGTGCAGCTCGGCCGCGAGTCGTTCGATGTTGCGTGTATCGCGCTCGGCCAGCGCTTGGTAGTCGCCGAAGTTGGCGGTGACGCGCGCCGCCAGGTCCTCGTCGCCTAGCTGTTTCGCCAGCGCCGCTTCGAGGTCGCCGCCGTTGCCGCGCAGGTCCTCGGCCGGATAGTGAACCTTGTTGACGATTACGCCGCCGCAGGGCAGCTTCGCCTCGACCAGCTTGCGGTGGAAGTAGACGGCCTCGTCAATTGGCTCGCCCTGCGGGCCGCAGACGACAAGGAAGCTGGTGCCGGGATCGCTGAGTAGTGAATTGACCCGTTTGGCCCGTTCCTGGAAGCCGTCGACCATGCCGCTGAAAGCGTTGAAGAACTCGGCCAGGTCGGCGAGCAGGTCGAAGCCGACGATCCGTTTGAGGACGCCGAGAGCGACCGTGGCGCCCCGCCCCGCCACCTTCGCGGCCAGTCCGGTTGGCTTCATGAAGACGCGCAGCGAGCGACCCTCGATGAACTGGGTCAGGCGCCGCGGCGCCTCGAGGAAGTCGAGTGCGTTGCGGGTCGGTGGCGTGTCGAGGACGAGCAGGTCGAACTGACCTTCGCTGTGCAGCTCGAAGAGCTTCTCCATCGCCATGTACTCCTGCGAGCCGGCCAGCGCGTTGGAGATCTGCTGGTAGATGCGATTGTTCAGAACGCGGTCACGCGACTCCTCGTCGGGCGCCTGGCGGGCGACCAGCTCGTCGAAGGTGGCCTTGGCGTCGAGCATCATCGCCCACAGCTCGCCCTTCATCTCGATGCCATGGTCCTTGAAGAGCGCCGGGTCGACGCGTCTCGCCTCGTTGCCCAGCTCCTCCAGCCCGAGCGAGTCGGCGAGCCGCTTCGCCGGGTCGATCGTCAGCACGCAGACCTTGAGCCCGCGCTCGGCCATGCCGGTCGCGATCGCCGCCGAGGTCGTCGTCTTGCCGACCCCGCCGGAGCCGGCGCAGATGCAGATCTCCTTACCCGCGAGGATCTCGTCGACGGCAGGCATCAGCTCAGCTTCCCGGCCAGCTGACGGGCCGCCTCGACGTCCAGCTCCGGCTGG
>DASTYR010000052.1:0-2386 GCA_035764795.1 Solirubrobacterales bacterium
GGCTCCCTCGACGTACTCGTCAACAACGCCGGCGCCGCCCAGTGGCGTGAACTCGACGAGGTCCCCGACGAGGACTGGCGCGCCCAGTACGAGCTCAACGTGATGGCACCGCTGCGGGCGATGCGAGCCGCGATACCGCCGATGGCCGAGCGCGGCTGGGGACGCATCGTCAACGTCGCCTCCACGGCCGGCAAGCGTCCCTCGGCGGCAATGCCCGAGTACTCGGTCGCGAAGGCCGCCGAGCTGTCGCTCTCGCGCCTCTTCGCCGATCGCTACGCGGAGCAGGGGGTGCTGGTCAACGCCCTCTGCCCAGGCCCGGTCGAGGCCGAGCTGTGGATGGAGCCCGGCGGCCTACTCGACCAATCCAAGGAGATGTCCGGCGCCGACAGCCGCGAGCAGGCGCTCGCCGACGCCGGCGCCAAGCGGCCGATCGGGCGCCTCGCCGAGGTCGAGGAGATCGCCGCCGCGATCGTCTTCCTCTGCTCCGAGCGCGCCTCCTACGTCAGCGGCGCCGCCTGGTCGGTCGACGGCGGCACCGTCCAGGTGATCATCTGATCGACGCCGCCGTCCTCCTCCCCCTCTACGGCTGGCCCGACGAGCCGGGCCTCGTCTTCACCGAGCGGCGGGCCGACCTGCGCCGTCACGCCGGCGAGATCTCCTTTCCCGGCGGTCGCCGCGACGAAGGCGATGCCGATCTCGCCGCCACCGCGCTGCGCGAGGCGCAGGAGGAGATCGGCCTTGATCCCGCTGTTGTCGAGCTCGGCGAGGCGCTGCCGGCGATCAAGACCTTCGTCACCGGCTACCTCGTCCACCCCTTCGTCGGCCGCATCCCCGATCCGGCCGGTCTCGACCTGCGCCCGAACCCGGCCGAGGTCGAGACCGTCCTCACCTTCTCACTCGATCGCCTGCGCGAGGGCTACGAGATGCGCCGCCTGATCCGCCGCGGCATCCCCATCCACACCCCCACCTACGAGGTCGAAGGCCACCTGATCTGGGGTGCGACCGCCCGCATCCTCGGCCAGCTGCTGGAGCGCCTCGGCTAGCTCACCTTCTCGGGCTGCGGCACGATGCGGATGTAGGGCTTCGGCTCCTCCCAACCCTCCGGGAAAAGCTCTTTCGCTTCGTCGCCTTTGACGGAGCCGGAGATGATCACGTCGTCGCCCTGCTGCCACTGGGCCGGGGTCGCGACTTTGTGCTGCGCGGTCAGCTGCAGCGAGTCGATCACCCGCAGCACCTCGTCGAAGTTGCGGCCGGTGGTCATCGGATAGATGAGGATCAGTTTGATTTTCTTGTCGGGACCGATGACGAAGACGTTGCGCACGGTCTGGTTGTCGACCGGCGTGCGGTCCCCAGCGTCACCGGAGACGTCCGACGCCAGCATCCCGTAGAGCTTTGAGACGTTGAAGTCGGCGTCGCTGATGATCGGATACTCCGGCGCCGCGCCCTGAGTCTCCTCGATGTCCTTCGCCCACTCCTCGTGCTTGCCGAGAGGGTCAACCGAGAGCCCGATGATCTTCACGTTGCGACTCTCGAAGTCGGGCTGGATGCTCGCCATGTAGCCGAGCTCGGTCGTGCAGACCGGGGTGAAGTCCTTCGGGTGGGAGAACAGCACCGCCCACGAGTCGCCGATCCAGTCGTGGAACTTGATCCGGCCCTGAGTCGTCTCGGCCTCGAAGTCGGGAGCTACGTCACCAATTTGAAGCGCCATCGAAACCGCTCCTCTCACTACTTGCTTGCTTGGGGTCTGAAGACCTTTTTCCCTAATTCATATCCGAGTTTAGCTATATCGCTCAGCGCGACTTTTTTTGGCATGAGGACTGGGATTCGCCAACGGTCGCCGGCTTCTGCAACCAGCCTGACCCCGGTTTCGAGCAGGCGCTCATCGACGTTGCCGCCTGCCTCGTAGACGAAACTCCGCAGCGGCGTTTCGACCAACCGCTCGAGCACTCGCTCCAGGCTCGATCCATGCACGGCCTCCAGCTCCTCCACCCTCCCCTGCGCCGAGCCGAGCAGCCAGACGACGGCGGCAACGTCGCCGACGAGATCTAGCACCGTGCCGGGGCGCGCCGGGTCGGCAAGGGCCGGCTCGATCCCCGCCGCGGCGATCTCCGCCAGCCCGGGCTCTGAGCGACTGGTCCCTCGCACAGCCCAACCCTGGTTCAGCAGCTGGCGCCCGAGCTCCCGTCCGCGACAACCGCAGCCGACTATCAGCGCCCGCGCCACGGCCCGCTCACAGGAGAACCTGCCGTCGCCTCACGCGCCGAACGGGTCGCCACGGCGCAGTCGCTGCAGCTCCTCGGCTTCGACCTCGGCGCGCAGGGCACCCTCGTCGATCTCCGGGGCGCCGCGCCGTCGACGCATCTCGTTCTGCGCCTCCAACATCTGG
>DASTYR010000053.1:0-6638 GCA_035764795.1 Solirubrobacterales bacterium
CTGACGATCAACGCGCTGACCGCGGCGAGCAAGGTGATCGTCCCCGTGCAGTGCGAGTACCTCTCGATGCGCGGCCTGGTCCAGCTGCAGAACACGCTGCGGATGATCCAGGAGAACCTCAACCCCGACGTCAGGATCGAGGGCATCCTGCCGACCATGCTCGACTCGCGGACCGTCCACGCCAAGGAGGCGGTGGAGATCCTCGAGGAGAACTTCGGCGAGCTCGTCTTCAAGTCGCGGATCAAAAAGGCGATCAAATTCGCCGAGGCTCCTGTGAAAGGTGCCAGCGTTCTCAAGTACGATTCGGGCAGCAGCGCCGCGAACTACTACCGAGAGCTGGCCAAGGAGGTTCTGGCGAATGAGTCGGCGTAAGCGGGCGAGCATGCGCGAGGGTCCCCTCGCCGACCTGTTCCGCTCTACTGCTGACGATGCGCCTGCTGATCCGCCTGAGGCTTCGGAGCACCTGCCCGCGGGTCCTGTCGCGGGGCAGGGCTCCTCGTCCTCGCGAGCTGCGGGCGAGGAACCCAACCCCGCGCCACCCGCGGAAGAGACGTCACAAGCTTCTGGCGAGGGATCTGCCGGGTCGTCTCTAGAAGAGCGGGACGAGCCGTCTCTTGGGGAGAGCTCCGAGTCGGCACCGGAGAGGTTGAAGAGGGTCTTTGCGGAGGAGCCGCGGCCGCGGCGGGAAGAGGCGGCGCCGGAAGCTCCTCGGTACGGGCGGGAGGAACCGGAGTACGAGCCGGTGGGGAGTGGGCAGCCGCACCAACCGGTCATTCGGGTCGTGGGCGTCGGCGGTGCCGGCGTCAACGCCGTCAACCGGATGGTCGACGCCAACGTGCCCGGGGTCGAGTTCATGGCCGTCAACACCGATCTTCAGTCGCTGCAGCTCTGCGTCGCCGACGTCACCGTCCATATCGGCGAAGAGCAGACGCGCGGCCTCGGCGCGGGTGCCGACCCCGAGGTCGGCCATCGCTCCGCCTTCGAGGAGCAGGACAAGATCAAGCGCCTGCTGAAGGGCTCCGACATGGTCTTCGTCGCGGTCGGTGCTGGCGGCGGCACGGGCAGCGGCGCCGCTCCCGTCATCGCCCGCCTCGCCCGCGAGGTCGGGGCGTTGACCGTCGGTATCGTCACCAAGCCGTTCAGCTTCGAGGGCTCGCGCCGCGGCAACCAGGCCGAGAAGGGGATCCAGGAGCTCGCCTCCGAGGTCGACACGCTGATCGTCGTCCCCAACGACCGCCTGCTCGAAGTGCTCGACCAGCAGACCTCGATGGTGGAGGCCTTCCAGGTTGCCGACGACGTGCTGCGCCAAGGCGTGCAGGGCATCTCCGACCTCGTCACCCTGCCGGCCGTCATCAACCTCGACTTCGCCGACGTGCGCACGATCATGTCGGAAGCCGGGCGGGCCCTGCTCGGCATCGGCATGGGCAGCGGGCCCGAGAACCGGGCGCTGCTGGCGGCCGAAAAAGCGATCTCCTCGCCGTTGCTGGAGACCTCGATGGACGGCGCCCGGGCGATCCTGCTCTCGATCACCGGCGGACCTGATCTCTCGCTGGTAGAGGTGAGCGAGGCCGCCAAGCTGGTCGGCGAAGCCGCCCACCCCGAGGCCAACATCATCTTCGGCGCCAACATCGACGAGGAGCTGGGCGACCAGGTCTGGGTCACCGTCGTCGCCACCCGCTTCGACGGCCGTCCGGTGCCGCCGCGCCGCGTCGCCGAGCCGACCATCCGCCGCACCAAGGACGCCGGCCGCGCTCCCCGCAACGAGAAAGCGGGCGAGCTGAGCAGCCTCGACGTCCCCGAGTTCCTTCCCGGCTAGGTCCCGGCCCCGATGGCCGGGGTAGTCGCCGCCGGGCACCCGCTCACCGCCGAGGCGGGGGCGCAGGTGCTGCGCGAGGGCGGCAACGCGGTCGACGCGGCGGTCTGCGCGGTGCTGACCTCCTTCGCGGTGGAGAGCCCGCTGACCGGCTTCGGCGCCGGCGGATTCATGATGGTGCACTCGCCAGCCTTTCGGTCCGGTGACTCGGCAACTACCTTGATCGACTTCTTTGTCTCCGCGCCCGGCCGAGATGGTGCCGAGCGCGGAATCGAGCTGGCGCCCGTCGAGGTGCGATTCGACGCCGAGACGACACAGACGTTCTACGTGGGGCCCGCCTCGTGCGGCGTGCCCGGGACCGCCGCTGGGCTCGAGCAGGCCCTCAGCCGCTTCGGCTCGGCGCCGCTCGCCGAGCTCGCCGCACCCGGTATCCGCCTAGCGCGCGAGGGCGCGCCGATCAACGCCGAGCAGGGCTACATCCTGCAGATCCTCTGGCCGATCCACGAGCGCCTCGATGAGACGCGACGCCTCTATGCGCCGAATGGGCGGCGGCTGGGTGAGGGCGACGTCTTCCGTTTCCCGGAACTGGCCGAGGCGCTGGAGCGGTTTGCCGCCGAAGGGGCCGAGCCGTTCTACCGCGGCGACGTCGCTGCGGCGCTGAGCGGCTTCGTGCGGGAGCACGGTGGCACCTTGGGCCCGACCGATCTGGCCGAGTACGAGGCGATCGAACGGCGGCCAATCCGCGTGCCGTTCCGCGGCGCCGAGGTCTTGACCAATCCGCCCCCTTCCTCCGGCGGGATCCTGATCGCCTACTCGTTGGGCCTCTTGGAACGTCTCGGTGAGCGCAGCGGGCCGGAGCAGCTGGTTGCCGCGATGGGTGCCGCCAACCAGGCTCGCGGCGATGAGTTTGCCGAGGGTCTCTACGGCGAGGGGGTCGAGGCGGCGCTGCTCGACCCGTCTGCACTCGACCTACGTGCCGGCGACCTGCTCGGTTCGACGACGCACATCTCGGTCCTCGACGGCGACGGGATGTGCGCCAGCGTCACCTGCTCCAACGGCTCGGGGTCCGGTGTCCTCGTGCCCGGCACCGGCGTCATCCTCAACAACATGCTCGGCGAGGAGGATCTCAACCCGCTCGGCTTCCACGCGATCGCCCCGGGCCGCCGCGTGCCGTCGATGATGGCCCCCACCGTGGTCCTGCGCGACGGCGAGATCGAGCTCGGGCTTGGGAGCGCCGGCTCGAACCGGATCCGGTCGGCGATCCTGCAGACGGTCGTGCGGGCGATCGAGGGAGGGATGCCAGCCGACGAGGCGGTGCGCGCACCACGCCTGCACTACGAGCAGGGGATCGTCCAGGCCGAGCCCGGGATCGACGAGTCGGCTCTGGGGCGGCTCGAGGAGAGCGGCGTCCCGGTGCTGCGGCGACCGCGGATCAATCTCTTCTTCGGCGGCGTGCAGGCCGTCGCCTGCGATCCGTCCAGCGGCGTGTTGAGTGGCGGCGGCGACCCCCGCCGCGGCGGTAGCGTTGCGGTCGCATGACGATCGACTTCGAGGCTGAGGGGTTGCTCGACGGCCTCGAGGGCGAGGCGCGCGAGTCGCGCCGCGAGCTGCTCGAGCGCCTCTCCAGCGAAGGGGTGTCGCTCGAGGAGCTGCGCGAAGCGGTTGCGGCGGGCCGGCTGACCCTGCTGCCGGTCGAGCGCGCTCTCGCCGGCGGCGCCCCCCGCTACACGCCGCGCGAGATCGCGGCGGAGACCGGCTTGGACGTCGAGTTGCTGCAGCGCACCACCGCGGCTCTCGGCGTGCCATTTCCCGATCCCGACGAACGCTCGGCGACCGAGGCCGATCTAGAAGCGGCGCGGCGGGTGAAGGCCTTCCATGATGCCGGCATGCCGGAGGAGGGCATCCTGCAGGTGGCGCGGACGATTGGCATGGGGACGGCGCGGATCGCCGAAGCCAACCGCGAGCTGATCATCCGCACGTTGATGCGACCCGGCGACACCGAGCGCGACCTGGCCCTGCGCTTTGCCGCCGCGGCCGAGCACATGCTGCCCGTCTTCGAGCCGATCCTGCTCCACGCGCTGCGCTCGCATTTGCTCGAGCAGGTGCGTCGCGACGTGATCGGCACCGCCGAATTGGAAGCCGGCGAGGTCGGTGCGACCACCGAGGTGGCCGTCTGCTTCGCCGACCTGGTCGGCTTTACCAAGCTCGGGGAGCAGGTGGAGACCGAAGAGCTGGGCCTGATCGCCGGTCGCCTCGAGGAGCTTGCGACCGCGGTCGCCGAGCCGCCCGTGCGGCTGGTCAAGCTGATCGGCGATGCGGCGATGCTGGTCTCGGCCGATACGGACGCGATGGTCGAGGCGGCCCTGCGCATGGTCGAGGCGGCCGAGCGCGAAGGCACCCACTTCCCCCGCCTGCGCGCCGGCATCGCCCACGGATCGGTCCACGTCCAGAGCGGCGATTACTACGGCCGCCCGGTAAACCTCGCCAGCCGCCTCACCGCCGTCGCCCGCCCCGGCAGCGTCCTGCTCGATGAGGCCGCCAAAGAGGCCGCTGGTGAGGACTTCAGCTACTCCTACGCCGGCCAGCGCCAGCTCAAGGGCTTCGACTCCCGCACGCGGCTCTACCGTGCCCGTCGCCGTCCCGCGTAGCGCTCTGCCGCCTGAGGGGGGAGAACCTTGGCCGTGGGTGACTTTTACGGCCTATGGCCCGCACAAGTCACCCACCATGGTCGTCGGCGGCATGGCAACTGGCCAATCGGCAACACGGCGTCGTGACGCGTACGCAGTTGCTCGGGATCGGGATGAGCCGCAACGCGATTGAGCACCGGATCGCCTCAGGCCGATTGCACAAGCTATGGCGAGGCGTCTATGCCGTCGGCCGGGCAAAATTAGACCAGCGCGGCGAATGGATAGCCGCGGTGTTGAGCTGCGGCCCGGATGCGCTGCTCAGCCACCGCAGCGCGGCGGGCCTCTGGGGCGTCTTGCGGCCGTTCCAACACCTCGAAGTCGTTGTCCCGCGGGGGAAAAGACGCGGGCCGCCCGGCATCACGGTGCATCAACGGAACGGCTTGTCACTGGCTCACCGCAAGGTCGTCGACGGCATACCGGTCACGGACATCGTCACGACACTCGTCGACTTGGCGACCTGCGTAAGCGATGCGCTGCTTCTGCGGGCGCTGAACCAGGCCGACCGGCTCGAGCTGATCGACGCTAGCGCGCTGCGGACGGCGCTCGAGCAGGGACCCTCTCGCCCCGGGTTCGGTCGGCTCAAGTCGCTGCTCGATCGCCAGGGCTCGACGCTCGTCGACACGCTGCTCGAGCTGCGATTCCTCGAAATCGCGCGTGCTGCCGGGTTGCCCCAGCCGGAAACGCAGATACGGGTGAACGGATACAGGGTTGACTTCTATTGGCCTGCATTGAGGCTTGTCGTGGAGACCGACGGCGGACTCGATCACCGCACGCCGAGCCAGCAAACCAAAGATCGACGTCGCGACCAAAAACACGCAGCCGCCGGAATGACTCCGCTTCGCTTCACGGAAGCCCAGGTACGACACGAACCGGAGCGAGTCCGCGAGACGCTTGAGGCGGTCGCCGAGCGGCTTCGCCCTCAGACCGGCTTGCGCCCCGAAAGGAGCAGGTTGTAGAAGAGCTCGGCCGGGAGGCGGGGCTCGAGCAGGCGGGTGTCTAGCTTCTGCAGGGCGATGTAGCTGTTGAAGGCGAAGCGGCGCCAGCCGTAGGAGACCGATTCGGGCTCGGCGGTCGACTCGACGGTGCGCAGGCCCCAGCCCCAGGCATTGGCGAGGAGTTCCTCGCCGCCGACCCGGGGTTGCTCGAAGCCGGCGTCGCGCAGGAGGCGGCGCAGGTCGGCGGGGGCGAAGGCGTGGACGTCGACCTCGCTCTCGAGGGCGTGACCGTGGGATTGCTCGGACTCGGGCACGGCACGGGGGCTGGCCCCGACCAGCCGGCGCCAGGCCGGCGCCGCGAGTAGGCCGGCGCGCTTCGGTGCCGCCGCCAGCCGGTCGCCGTAGCGCGACGGCTCGCCGCAGAAGGCGATCGCCCCGCCGGGGCGCAGGACGCGGCGGAATTCCGCCATCGCCCGCTCCAGGTCCGGGATGTGATGGAGGACGGCATGGCCGAAGACGAGGTCGAAGCTCTCGTCCTCGAAGGGCAGCTCCTCGGCCTCGGTCGTCGCCGTCTCGACCTCGAGGCCGAGCGCCTCTGCGGTCGCCGCCAGGCGGCGCAGCATGCCGGGCGAGATGTCGGTCGCCGTCAGTCGCTCGACGATGCCAAGCTGCATCAGGTTGAGCGAGAAGTAGCCGGTGCCCGAGCCGATCTCGAGCCCGTCGCCGAAGCGCAGGCCGTCGAGCCCGCCCAGGGCCTTCTCGAGCTTCAGCCGCACCTGCCGCTGCCCGGTGGCGCCGAAGTCGATTCCCCACTTGGCGTCGTATTCGTCGGCCGCCGCGTCGTGGTAGCGGGTGTTGACGTCCTTGATCCGCTCGGGGTCGAGCGGCGGCGTGGCGGTGGGGGAGGCCGGCATCGCGGCCGGCACTCTATTCGCTGCCGGCGGTGCGGCTATTCGTTGCGCAGTTCTTCGGCCAGCTGGACGACCGTCTCGCCGACGGCGTCGAGGCTCTGGCGCGAGATCTTGTCGAGGCCGTCGGCAAGCGAGTGGCCGGGGTAGGACCAATCGATCAGGTCGACCGCCGGCACGCCGGCGCGCAGGAAGGGCGTGTGGTCGTCGACGATCGCCGGCCCTTCTTCCAGCGAGAAGTAGGCCTCCGCTCCGACCTGTTCCGCGGCCCGCATCACCCGTTCCCACAGCTGCG
>DASTYR010000054.1:0-2586 GCA_035764795.1 Solirubrobacterales bacterium
GCACCACCCGCCAGGTCTCCTCGATCGAGCTCTGGCGCGTGAAGAGCTGGGGATCGCCGGCGAGCGCGTCGGCGAGCAGGCGCTCGTAGGGCTCGGGCTCTTCCCCGGGTTCCTTTTCGAAGAGAACCTCGAGGTCGGCAGGCTCGAATGCCTCCTCGCCTGCCTTCTTGGCGAGTAGCCGCAGCCGCGCCCCGGGCTGCGGGTCGATCCTGATCGTCATTTCGTTCTGACCGGGCCGCGGACCGTTGCCGATCCCCAGCGGCGGCGGCCGCTGGAAGACGACGCTGACCTCGGTCGCCTTGACCGGCATCTCCTTGCCTGCCCGCACGAAGAAAGGCACGCCGCTCCAGCGCCAGTTGTCGATCGCCAGCTCCAGGGCGACGAAGGTCTCCGTGGTCGAGTCAGGCGCGACCCCTTCGACCTCGCGGTATCCCTCGTACTGGCCGCGCACATAGCGCTCGGGTTCGGCCGGTCGGATCGCCTTGAACAGCTCCAGCTTCTTGTCGCGCACGGAGTCGGGGTGGTTGCCGGCTGGCGGCTCCATCGCGACCAGCGCCAGCACCTGCAGGATGTGGTTCTGGACGACGTCGCGCAGCGCCCCGACCGGATCGTAGAAGCGGCCGCGGTCCTCGACGCCGAAGTCCTCGGCCATCGTCAGCTGGACGTAGGCGACCTGGTCGCGGTTCCAGACCGGCTCCAGCAGCGAGTTGGCGAAGCGCAGGTAGGAGATGTCCATCACCGGCTCCTTGCCGAGGAAGTGGTCGATGCGCAGGATCTGGTCCTCGCGCAGGACGCCCTGCAGCTCGGCGTTGAGCTCGCGGGCCGACTCGAGGTCGTGGCCGAACGGCTTCTCGATCACGACACGGGCGCTTGCCGCCAGGCCCGCGTCGTCGAGCCCGCGCACGACCGTGGCGAAGAGGGAGGGCGGCACCTCCAGGTAGAAGACCGGCCACCGCGCGTCGCCGATCGCCTCGCGAACCCGTTCGAAGGTGGCCGGGTCCGAGTAGTCGCCTTGGACATAGGAGAGCCGGCCGGCGAGGCGTGCGAAGACGTCCTCGTCGGGGCTGCCGACGGTGGTCGAGATCGCCTCGCGGGCGTGGCGGCGCAGCGTCTCGTCATCCCACTCGTCGATCGCGACGCCGACGATCGGGCAGTCGAGCAGGCCTCGCGCCTCCAGCCGGTAGAGGGCGCGGAAGGTCATTTTGCGCGCCAGGTCGCCGCTCAAGCCGAAGATCGTCAGCACGTCTGCGGGGGCGGCACCGTTCGGATGCGTCGCGCTGGCTGCCATCGCGGCCAGGCTATCCGAGCGGCGACCGTGGACTCGACCCACGCTCCGGCGTGGTCAAGTCCACAGTCAGCGGGCGGGCATAGGATGGCCGGAGGGATGGAGCTGGGACTGGTCGGACTGGGGCGCATGGGCGCCAACATGGCGCGTCGCCTGATGCGCGACGGTCACCGCGTCGTCGCCTATGACATCGACGCCGACGCCGTGGCTGCCCTGGTGGCGGAGGGGGCCGATGGCGCCTCGTCCCTGCAGGAGCTCGCCGCGAAGCTGACGGGTCCCCGCAGCGTCTGGGTGATGGTCCCGGCCGGTGGGATCACCGAGCGAACGATCGCCGACCTGGCCGCTGTTCTCGAGCGCGGCGACGCGATCGTCGACGGCGGCAACTCCTACTACCGCGACGACATTCGCCGCGCCGGTGAGCTGCGCGAGCAGGGGATCGACCTGCTCGACTGCGGCACCAGCGGCGGCGTCTTCGGGCTCGAGCGCGGCTACTGCCTGATGATCGGTGGTGCCGACGGCGCGGTGGAGCGCTTGCAGCCGATCTTCGCCACGCTGGCGCCCGGGGCGGATGCGGCGCCGCGTACCCCGGGCCGCGAGGGCGATCCCTCCCCGGCTGAGCAGGGCTACCTGCACTGCGGCCCGAGCGGCGCCGGCCACTTCGTGAAGATGGTCCACAACGGGATCGAGTACGGCCTGATGGCGGCCTACGCCGAGGGGCTCAACATCCTCCGCAACGCGAACGCCGGCGAGGTGGCGCGCGAGGCCGACGCCGAGACGGCCCCGCTCGACCACCCCGAGTACTACCGCTACGACCTCGACGTCGCCGAGGTTGCCGAGGTCTGGCGACGCGGCAGCGTGGTCGGCTCCTGGCTGCTCGACCTGACCGCCGCGGCGTTGCGCGAGTCCCCCGACCTGGCCGAGTTCGAGGGGCGGGTCTCCGACTCCGGTGAGGGCCGCTGGACCTCGATCGCGGCAATAGACGAGGGCGTGCCGGCGCCGGTTCTGACCGCGGCGCTCTACGAGCGCTTTGCCTCGCGCGACCTCGACGACTTCGCCAACAAGGTGCTCTCGGCGATGCGCAGGCAGTTCGGCGGCCACGAAGAGAAGCCCTCATGAGCGCCGAGCTCGAGGTCTTTCCCGATCTGGACGCTGCTTCGCGGCGCGCCGCCGAGCTGATCGCGGCGGCCGGCCAGCAGGCGGTCGCCGAGCGCGGCGAGTTCACCCTGGCGCTGAGCGGCGGCAAGAGCCCCTGGCGCATGGTCGCCCTGCTCGGCGACGTCGAGGAGATGCCGTGGGAGCGA
>DASTYR010000055.1:0-9221 GCA_035764795.1 Solirubrobacterales bacterium
CATCGCCGCCGGATCGGCGGCACCGAAGATCGAGCTGGCCGCCATCACGGCGTCGCAGCCGAGCTCCATCGCCTGGGCGGCGTCGGAGGCGGTGCCGACGCCGGCGTCGAGGATCACGGGAACCGCGGCGCGCTCGGCGACGATCGCGAGGTTGTAGGGGTTGCGGATGCCGGCGCCCGAGCCGATCGGCGAGCCGAGTGGCATCACCGCCGCGCAGCCGGCCTCCTCGAGGCGGCGGGCGAGGATCGGGTCGTCATTGGTGTAGGGGAGGACGGTGAAGCCCTCGCCGACGAGCGTCTCGGCGGCGTCGAGCAGCTCGACCGCGTCCGGGTAGAGCGTGCGGTCGTCGCCGATCACCTCGAGCTTGATCCAGTCGGTACCGAAGGCCTCGCGGGCGAGGTGGGCGGTGCGCACGGCGTCGCGGGCGGTGAAGCAGCCGGCCGTATTGGGCAGGGCGAAGAGGCCGAGGCGGTCCAGGACGTCGAGCACGGAGCCCTTGGCCTCGGGGTCGACGCGACGCAGGGCCACGGTGACGATCTCCGCGCCCGAGGCGATCAGCGCCTCCTCCATCTGCTCGAGCGAGCGGAAGCCGCCGGTGCCGGCGATGAGGCGCGAGGTCCACTGGCGACCGCCCAGCTCCCAGGTGGAGTCGGCGTCGACGGAGGACCCGTCGGCGTCGGTCTCCGGCGAACCACCCTGGATCGCGGCCAGCACCTCGACGCTGCTGCCCTCGCGCAGCGGCATTGCCCCCCACTGCGAGCGCGGCACGACCTCACCGTCGAGGGCGACCGCCACGCCGCGCGGGGGGCCCTCGGCGCCGCTCTCGCGCACCGCATCGGCGAGGGTCGCCCCTGCCGGCAGCTCGCGCGGCTCACCGTTGAGCTCGATCCTCATGTCGACCCCCCTCCTCTCACGCCGCTGCGCCCGCCAGCTCGGTGGCGACCGCCTCCGCGGCAAGCGGCGCCAGCAGGATGCCGTTGCGGTAGTGGCCGGTCGCCCACAGCAGCCCCTCCACCGGGGCGGGACCGGTCAGCGGCAGGTTGTCGGGCGTGCCCGGTCGCAAAGAGGCCGCCGCCTCGACCAGCTCCATCTCGGCGACGTCGGGGAGCAGCCGGTAGGCCTCGCGCAGCAGCTCGTGGACTCCGCCCGCGGTGACCGCCGTGTCGAAGCCCTGCTCCTCGACCGTCGCGCCGACGATCAGGCGACCGTCCGGGCGCGGCACCAGATAGACGCGCTCCGAGCAGACGATCCGCTCGCAGGGTGCGGCCGCGTCGCGCGAGCGCAGCTCGAGGATCTGTCCCTTGACCGGCCGGACTGCAGGGCGCGCGGCTTCGGGCAGCCACTCCGCGGCGCCCGACCAGGCGCCCGCGGCGAGCACCGTGGTCGTCGCCCGTAACTCCATCCCGCCAGCCGTGCGCACGCCGACGATCCGCTCGCCCTCGGTCAGCGCTGATCTCGCCTCGGTCTCGAAGATGATCTCGACGCCCTCGGCGGCCAGCGCGGCCTGCAGCGCCGTCACGAGAGCCCGCGGGTCGACCATCGCCTCGTCGGGGGCGTGGACGCCGCCGTTGAAGGAGGGGGTGAGTCCGGGCTCGAGCTGGCGGCAACGGCGCGGCGGCAGCCACTCGGCTCCTAGTCCCATCGAGCGCTGCAGCTCGTGCACGCGCCGCAACTCCGCCGCCTCGTCCCGGTCGAGCGCGACGTGCAGGGCGCCGCGGCGCTCGTATCCGGTCGTGACGCCGCTCGCCGCCTCCAGCTCGGCGACGAAGTCGGGGTAGCGCTCGGCCGCGGCGAGGGTCAGCTTCAACAGCTCCGGCTCGCCGAAGGCGAGCTCGCCGACTGGTGCAAGCATCCCGGCCGCGACCCGACTGGCGCCGGCCGGCTCGGCGCCCCGCTCGATCACGGTGACCTCGGCGCCGCGCTGTGCCAGGCGCCAGGCGCAGGCGAGGCCCACCACCCCAGCTCCGACGACCACCGCGTCGTAACTTCGCTCAGACGTCATCTTGCTCACGCTTGCCTCCGCCGGCATTACCCGGATCAGGTCCATACGGTCGGCGGCGCCATAGCCGCCCTCTCAGCCCGTGGCTTTCGGACTCCCGCGTCTAGCTCGATGGTACCCGCCGCCTTGCGCCGGGGCGGGATAATCGGCGCATGAGCCTGGCACCACCCGAGGGCGCGGGCCCGCTGCGCCGCGAGCGGCTGCGCACCGCGCGCCTCTATTTCGTTTGCGAGGGGCGGCCGGGTGGTCAGGGCCCCGAGCCGCTGCTGCGGGCGGCGCTGAGCAGTGGCGTCGACATGGTGCAGCTGCGCGACCGGCAGCTCGACCGCGACGCCCTCGACCGGGCTGCCCGGACCTTCCGCCGCCTCTGCGACACCTACAGCGCCCTCTTCGTCGTCAACGACGACCCTTGGCTCGCCCGCTCGTGCGGCGCCGACGGGGTCCACGTCGGTCAGGACGACATGCCGGCCGCGGAGGCTCGCGAGATCGTCGGGCCGGACGCGATCGTCGGCTTATCGACCCACTCGCGCGAGGAGATCGCGGCGTCGGCGAGCGCGCCCGTCGACCACATCAGCGTCGGCCCGATCTGGGAGACGCCCACCAAAGTGGGGCGGCCGGGCGTCGGACTGGAGCTGATCGAGCACGCAGCGGCGCACGCGCCGCATCCCTTCTTCGCGATCGGCGGCATCGACCCCTCGAATGCCGCGGCG
This sequence comes from Solirubrobacterales bacterium, assembly GCA_035764795.1. Lineage (GTDB taxonomy): Bacteria > Actinomycetota > Thermoleophilia > Solirubrobacterales > 70-9 > VRUE01. The sequence continues at coordinate 2,710 of DASTYR010000055.1, forward strand.
GTGGTCGCGGCGGGAGCGCGGCGCCTCTGCGTTGTGCGAGCGATCCGCGACGCCGAGGACCCGGCGGGGACGGCTGAGGCCCTGCGCGCGTCGCTCGGCCCGGTCGGAGAGGCGGCCCCCGGTGGCTGAGGCGCCGCGAAAGCGTAAGGAGCGAGGATCGCTCACCCCGCGTGAGCAGATGGAACGCGGCTACGCCCGGGCCGAGGAGCGCAACCGCGCAGCGCGGGAGGCGCTGGAGCCGCTGGCCGCGGGGGAGCGGCCGCTTGTGGTGACGATCGGCGCCGTCCTCTCCGGCCTGATCGCGCTTTCGATCGTCGTCGGCTACCTGGCCGGCGCCGAGGCAGGCGGCGAGCGGCCCGAGCTGCCGCAGGTCCTCGCCCCCGCCCTGCTGATGGGGATGATGGCCTGGGGCATGTGGCACGCGCGCTACTGGGCCGTGCTCGGCTTCCAGCTCATCCTCGCCTTCCTCATCTTCAGCGCCGTCTTCGGCCTCGCCGTCCAGGTCGCGACCGTCGCCGAGGCAATCGCGACGTTGGCGCTGCTCGCCGTCGCCGCCACCCTCTTCTACTTCATGGTGAAGGCGATGGCGCGAATTCAGATGCCTCAGAGGAAGTAGCCCGGCGGACGTCACAGTCCGAGCGCGGCCGGTTGGTTAGGCTCACGACGGTGCCGGACTCGTTCGACACGATCGTCATCGGCGGCGGCCCCGGCGGCTACGTCGCCGCGATCCGCTCGGCCCAGTTGGGGCGCAAGACCGCCGTCGTCGAGCGCGACAAGCCCGGAGGCCGGTGTCTGAACTACGCCTGCATCCCCGCCAAGACGATCCTCCGTACCGCCGACGTCTACGACGAGGCGCGCAACAGCGCCGAGCTCGGGGTGAAGGTCGAAGGCGCCTCGCTCGATTGGGACGCCCTCCAGGCGCGCCGCGCCGCCGTCTCGGAATCGCTCTCGGGCGGGGTAAAGATGCTCTGGGACAAAAACAAGGTGACCTGGATCGAGGGCGACGGCTCGCTCACCGCCGAGGGAAGCGTCAAGGTCGGCGAGGACACCTACGAGGCGGGCGCCGTCGTGCTGGCGACGGGATCGGTCGCGCAGCCGATTCCAGGCGTCGAGTTCGGCGACCGCGTCGTCGACACCTGGGGCGCCTGGTCGCTGCCCGAGCAACCCGGGAAGATCGCGGTGGTCGGCGCCGGCGCCTCCGGCTGCGAGATCGCCTCCGCGTACGCGCGCTTCGGCACCGAGGTGCTGCTGATCGAGATGCTCGACCAGATCCTGCCCGTCGAGGACAAGGACATGGCTCGGGTGGTGAAGCGGACCTTCGAGAAACAGGGGATCACGATCTCGACCGGCGCCCCGGTCGAGAACGTCGAGACCGGCGAGGGTTCGGTCAAGTTCACCTATGGCAGCGAGTCCGCCGAGGTCGACTACCTCTGCGTCGCCGGCGGTCGCGCCCCCGACGTCGAGGCGCTCGGCCTCGACGATGCTGGCGTGAAGCTGACCGATCGCGGCAAGGTCGAGGTCGACGAGTACGGGCGCACTTCGAACCAAAAGGTCTACGCGATCGGCGACCTGGTCAACGCCAAGGCGCTCGCCCACAAGGCCTCCGAGGAGGGGGTCGTCGCGGTCGAGCACGCGGCCGGGACCGAGACGCACCCGGTCGACCAGAACCTGATCGCCGGCGCAACCTTCTGCCAGCCACAGGTCGCGAGCGTCGGCTTGACCGAGGCCGCCGCCAAGGAGGCCGGACATGAGGTCAAGGTCGGCAAACTGAAGCTGGGCGGGGTCGGCGCGGCGACCGTCTACGACGACAAAGACGGGCTGGTCAAGCTCGTCGTCGACTCCAAATACGGCGAGATCCTCGGCGCCCACGTGGTCGGCAACCGAGCCTGCGACATGATCGCCGAGCTGGTGGCGACGATGGCGCTGGAGGGCGGCTACCAGGAGCTGGCCCGGATCGTCCACCCCCACCCGACGATCTCCGAGGCGATCCTCGACGCCGCCCGGGCCGTTGACGGCTGGGCCACCCACGCCTAGCCAAGGCGGCGGGACGCTTGAACGAGCGCGCCACCTTCTACTTCGACCTCGGCTCCCCCTACGCGTACCTGACCGCGGAGCGGATCAGCGGCGTCTTCGCCGAGGCGGGGCTCGAGCAACCGGAGTGGCAGCCGATCCTGCTCGGCGGCCTCTTTCAGCGATTCGGGCGGGATTCGTGGGCGAATGGCCCGGGGCGGGCAGAGGGGATCGCCGAGGTCGAGCGCCGCGCCGCCGCCTACGGCCTGCCGCCGCTGGTCTGGCCGCAGCCCTGGCCCGGCAACACGCTGGTCGCGATGCGTACCGCGACCTTCGCCAAGCAGACGGGCCGCACCGTCTCCTTCGCCCTCTCCGCCTTCCGGCAAGCCTTTGCAGCCGGCCGCGACCTGACTCAGTTCGAGAACGTGCTGATCGCCGCCGCCGCCTGCGAGCTGCATCCCAACGCGGTCGAAAAAGCGGTCGCCACCGACACTGTCAAAACCGCGCTGCGGGAGGCGACCGACCGCGCCGCCGAGCAGGGTGTCGTCGGCGTCCCCTCGCTGCTCGTCGGCGGCGAGGTCTTCTGGGGCGACGACCGGCTGCAGGAGGCGGTCGCGGCGGCCGGCGCTTGAGGGGCGAGCCGGTCGCCGCCGCGAGCTAAGGTGGCCTCGATGGCGGATTTGCCCGACGCCGGCACCTGTTACGAGCTGCTCGCGCGCATGGCGCTGATCCGCCGCTTCGAGGAGGAGGCGGGGCGGCAGTACCAGCGGGCCAAAGCCGGCGGCTTCCTGCACCTGGCGATCGGCGAGGAGGCGACGATCGTCGGCACGACCTCGATGATGCGCGACGAGGATTACCTGATCGGCACCTACCGGACCCACGGCCACGCGATCGCCCGCGGCACCGAGCCGAAGCGCGTGATGGCCGAGCTGTTCGGCCGCGTCGACGGCACCAGCGGCGGCCGGGGCGGCTCGATGCACATCTTCGACCGCGAGCGCCGCTTCATGGGCGGCTATGGAATCGTTGGCGGCAACCTGCCGATAGCGGCTGGCCTCGCCCTCTCCTCCGAGTACAAGGGCGAAGACGCGGTCACCGTCTGCATGTTCGGCGACGGCGCCTCCAACGCCGGCAACTTCGGCGAGACGATGAACCTGGCGGCACTCTGGAGCCTGCCGATCCTCTTCCTGGTCGAGAACAACCTCTACGGGATGGGCACCTCGGTCGAGCGCCACTCGGCCCAGACGGATCTCTCGAAGAAGGCCGAGGGCTACGGGGTGCCGGGGAAGCGGATCGACGGCATGGACGTGATCGAGGTGCGCGAGGCGGTGGCGGAGGGGGTCAGGCTGGCGCGCGAGGAGCGGCGGCCGACCCTGCTCGAGGCCTTCACCTACCGCTACCGCGGCCACTCCGCCGCCGATCCGGAGGTCTACCGGGAGCGCGACGAGGTCGAGGAATGGGAGCGCAAAGACCCGATCGAGGCCTTCGCGCGGCGCTGCCGGGAGGCAGACGTGCTGGGCGAGCGCGAGGTCCAGGAGGTGCGCGAGAAGGCCGACGAGGCGGTGAAGGAGGCGGTCGAGTTCGCCGAGGCCTCGCCGGAGCCGCCACTCGACACGCTCTACGAGAACCTCTACGTCTTCGACGAGAGCCAGGCCTGGTACGCGGTCGACGAGCGCAGCCCAGAGACGCACCGCGGCGAGCGCGAGGAGTCGATGCCGGACGCCGCGCGAGAGCTGGCCGAGGCCGGCGCCGCCTACGCCGGGCAGCCGGACGGACCGCGCCCCAACCCAGCCGAGGACGGCGACGCGGAGCTGGGGTCCCAGCGGGGTATCGAGTCCGAGGAGGTCGAGGACTGATGGCGACGCTGCGGATGCGCGAGGCGCTGCGCGACGCGATGGGCGAGGAGATGCGGCGCGACGAGGCGGTCTTCGTGATGGGCGAGGACGTCGGCGTCTTCCAGGGCGCCTTTAAGGTGACCGAAGGACTGCTCGAGGAGTTCGGCGAGCGGCGGGTGCGCGACACGCCGATCTCCGAGAACACGATCGTCGGCAGTGGCGTCGGCGCGGCGATGGGCGGCCTACGGCCGATCGTCGAGCTGATGACGGTCAACTTCTCGTTGCTGGCCCTCGACCAGATCGTCAACCACGCCGCGGCGATCCCCTACATGTTCAACGGCCAGGCGCGGGTGCCGATGGTGATCCGCATGCCGGGCGGTGGCGGCCACCAGCTCGGCCCCACCCACTCGCACAGCTTCGAGGCGCTCTATCTGCAGGTGCCGGGGCTGCTCGTCGCCTGCCCTTCGACTCCCGCAGACGGCAAGGCGCTGCTGAAGGCGGCGATCCGCGACGACAACCCGGTCGTCTTCATCGAGCACGAGAGTCTCTACGGGCTGCGCGGCGAGGTGCCCGAGGACGAGGATGGCGACGGCGTGCTGCGCTTCGGCGAGGCAGCGGTACGGCGCGAAGGCGGCGACGTGACGATCGTCGGCGTGCTCAAAATGGCGCACGTGGCCGAGGACGCGGCACGGGTGCTGGCGAATGAGCACGGCGTCGAGGCCGAGGTGATCGATCCGCGCACGCTGCGGCCGCTCGACCTCGACACGATCCTCGAGTCGGTGCGCAAGACGAACCGCGCGGTGATCGTCGAGGAGGGCTGGCCGCACGGCGGCGTCGGCGCCAACCTGGCGGCGCTGATCTCCGAGCAGGCCTTCGACCACCTCGACGCGCCGGTGCAGCGGGTGACCGGCGCCGACGTCCACATGCCGTACTCGAAACGGCTCGAGCAGGCGGCGATCCCGCACACCGAGCACGTCGTGAAAGCAGCGCTGGCGGCGCTCGAGGGGTCGATCTGATGGCCGAGGTCGTGATGCCCCGCCTCTCGGACTCGATGGAGGAGGGGACGGTTCTCGAGTGGCTGAAGAAGGTCGGCGAGGAAGTTGCGGTGGGCGAGGCGCTGGTGGAAATCGAAACCGACAAGGCGAACATGGCGTACGAAAGCGATGTGGCGGGGACGTTGAGCGAGATCTTGGTGCAGGAGGGCGAGACGGTGGCGATCGGGACGCCTATTGCGCGGGTCGGCGATGCAGATGGGGGTGGGCAGGACTCCGAGGGACAGAGCGCTCGGCCCGCGGGTCCTGTCGCCGCAGGGGACCCACCTCCCCCTCCGGTAGCTAAAGCTTCCTCGGGGGAGGTCCCCCCTACGGCGCCACCCGCGGGAGGAGCGGATGAGGCCGCCGATGCCCAAACCGCCGAGGCGACCGCCCCGGCCGAGGAGAAAGCAGCTCCTAGCGACGGCGACGGGCATCGGCCGAAAGCTTCTCCGCTTGCGCGACGCATAGCTAAGGAAAGAGGGCTTGACTTGGGCCAGCTCCAGGGCTCCGGACCTGGCGGCCGCATCGTCAAGTCGGATGTGGAATCTGCCGCTTCTTCCGCGGCAGGACCCGCGGCCGGTGCGCCTGGTCCCACGGCCGAAACGGCCAAGGGCCAAACGACTTACGAGGACCTCTCGAAGCTCCAGCAGACCATCGCCCGCCGCATGGCCGAGTCGAAGGCGACCGCGCCGCACTTCTACCTGCGGGCCGAGGTCGACATGAGCCGCGCCGTCGAGGCGCGGGCGCGGCTGAAGGCGGCCGCAGCCGAGGAGGAGGTCGTGCCCTCGTTCAACGACATGATCGTCAAGGCATGCGCGTTGGCATTGCGCGAGCACCCGCGCGCCAACGGCGCCTACCGCGACGGCCGCTTCGAGCTCTACTCGCGGGTCAACGTCGGCGTCGCCGTCGCGGCCAGAGACGCCCTCGTCGTCCCCACCGTCTTCGACGCCGACCGCAAAGGCCTGCGGCAGATCGCCACCGACTCGCGCTCCCTGGCGCAGAAAGTCCGCGACGGCCAGATCACTCCACCCGAGCTCTCCGGCGCCACCTTCACCGTCTCCAACCTCGGCATGTACGGGATCGTCGGCTTCTCGGCGGTGATCAACCCGCCCCAGGCGGCGATCCTCGCCGTCGGCGCGATCGAGGAGCGCCCCGTCGTCCGCGATGGCGAACTCTCCCCCGCCCACCTGATGCAGGTCGACCTCGCCTGCGACCACCGCATCCTCTACGGCGCCCCCGCCGCCGAGTTCCTGGCGCGGGTCAAGGCGCTGCTGGAGGAGCCGCTCGCGCTGGCGCTCTGACGTCGGAGCCGTCGTCGTCCTGGCCGAGCTTCCCGGCGACGAAGCCACCCACGAAAGGCAAGGCGATCAGGCCGAAAACCACGACGAGGGCGATCAACGATCGGCTTGGCCGGCTGGGGTCGGTTTCCGGGTAGCGCTGGCGCGAGCGCCGCATCTTCTCCTCGTCGTAGAAGCGGCGAGCCCATGCCGAGTTGGGCTTGGCCAACCGGAAGCAGGCGATCACCCAGACGAGCCCGAGGGTGAGAAAGCCGGCGACGAAGAGGGCGACGTGTCCCTTGACGACCGTCACGACAGCCGGGGAAAGGCAGGCCGCCCAGAGCAGAACCAGATAGACG
>DASTYR010000056.1:0-14306 GCA_035764795.1 Solirubrobacterales bacterium
CTTGGTCGGAGATCCGCCACGGCATCTCGCTCGGCCACGAGATCCCCCTCGATGAGCTGATCCCGGTCCTCTTTGCCGCCGTTGTCGGCTCGGTCTCCTTCTGGGGCTCGAACATCGCCTTCGGCAAGCTGCAGGGGATCCTTCCCGGCCAGCCGCTCAAGGCGCCGGGTCAGCAGGTGATCAACGTGCTGCTGCTGGTCGGGATCGTCGCCGCCTGCGTCGTGTTGTGCGTCAACAACGACGACCCCTCGCAGGGCCTCTTCATCGGCGTCCTGATCGCGGCGGCGATCCTCGGCAACCTCGTCGTGCTGCCGATCGGCGGCGCCGACATGCCGGTCGTGATCTCGCTGCTCAACGCCTTCACCGGCCTCTCCGCCGCCGCTGCCGGCTTCGCGCTCGACAACGTGGCGCTGATCGTCGCCGGCACCCTGGTCGGCTCCTCGGGAACGATCCTGACGATGGAGATGGCGACCGCGATGAACCGCTCGGTCGGCAACATCCTCTTCTCCGGCTTCGGTGGTGCGCCCGCCGCGGGTGCGGGCGGTGGGGAGGAACGCCCCCACACGTCGATCGGCGCCCAGGACGCGGCGATCAAGCTCGCCTACGCCGACTCGGTCGTGATCGTGCCGGGCTACGGACTCGCCGTCGCCCAGGCCCAGCACGCGATCAAGGAGGTCGCCGACGAGCTGCAGAAGCGCGGCGTCACCGTCAACTACGCGATCCACCCGGTCGCGGGCCGCATGCCCGGCCACATGAACGTCCTGCTCGCCGAGGCCGACGTGCCGTACGAGCAGCTGCGCGAGATGGAGGAGATCAACCCGGAGATGCCACGCACCGACGTCGCCGTCGTCGTCGGTGCCAACGACGTCACCAACCCGGCCGCGAAAAACGACCCCGACAGCCCGATCGCCGGCATGCCGATCATCGAGGTCGACCAGGCTCAGCAGGTGATCGTGATCAAGCGCTCGCTCAGCCCCGGCTTCGCCGGCATCGACAACGACCTCTTCTACGAACCGAACACCTCGATGCTCTTCGCCGACGCCAAACAGGCCGCGGCCGACATCGCCGCCGAGATCGGCAACCTCTAGCGCCCGCAAACTCCGGGAGCGCCGTTTCCGCGGGGGGGCGAGTTAGACCCCGCCGGTCCTTAGCGGACCATATGCGTCCGAAATCACCGGCACGTCAAGCGAGCCGCAGGAACGAGCTGGCAATGAGGGAGCGGCAGCTGGCCGCCCTGGCAGACCGGCAGCACGGTGTGGTCTCGCACCGGCAATTGATCGCCGCCGGTCTCGGTCCCCGGACGATAGGCAGGCGCCTCGAAGCAGGTCGGCTCCATCGTGTTCACCAGGGGGTTTACGCGCTCGGACGGGAGCGGATCGAGCAGCGCGGTCAGTGGCTAGCTGCGATTTTCGCCTGTGGAGAGGGCGCACTCCTCAGCCACAGAAGCGCCGCGGCCCTGTGGGGTCTGAAGCGCCCGTCCCGACTCGTAGAAGTGTCTGCTGTCAGGGGTAGACGGCGGGCCGGAATCGCGGTTCACGAATGCGGGATCGGCGACAAGGATCGGACGAGGATCGATGGCATCCCGGTCACCACCGTGGCCCGCACGCTGCTCGATCTCGCCGACGTGATCGATGACGGTGGGCTCGAGAAGGCGTTCGAGGAGGCCGATCGGCTCGGGCTGCTCGAGATGCGGGCTGTGGAAGCTGTGTGCGCACGCAGTCCCGGTCGGCGGGGGCTGAAGCCGCTCCGTCGGTTGATCGACGAGGCGCGGGCACCCGAAGGCGGTCGTTCCCGCCTCGAGGACCGGGTACTCGCCCTCTGTCGCGATTACGGCCTCCCGACTCCGCATACCAACGTGGAGGTGCTGGGACGGGAGGTTGACGCCTTCTGGCCGCAGGCGCGACTCGCCGTCGAGGCCGATAGCTGGTCCTACCACCGTCACCGTGCCGCTTTCGAGCGTGACCGAGCTCGGGACGCGGCGATGCAGGTTGAGGGCTACGACGTCGTGCGGCTCACACACCGGCGGCTCGACCGCGAACCCGACGCTGTGGCGGCACAGTTGCGCCGTCTCCTTCGTGGCGAAGAGGGACCCGCCGGTGGTTAGCGGTCCATATGCGTCCGAAATAACCGGCGCGTCTGATCCGGGGCGCGGGGAGCGGGGGCAGGGGACGGTTGAGTGGGTGGGACTGCTGGCGGTCGTGGCGCTGGTCGTGGTTGCGCTCGGCGTGGCAATCGGGCGCGTGCCGGGGGCGGAGCTGGCGCGGGCGGTTGGTTCGAAGCTCCTCTGTGCTGCGGCCCTCGCCGAGCACTGCGGTGACGAACCGGTTCTGATCGCCGCGTACGGCGAGGAGGTCGGGCGGCTGGTACGTGATCACATGCCCTCGCTTGCATTCGAGCGCGGTTCGCGAGCGCTGCCAGTCGATTTCCGCCGCTGCCGCAGCAGCGCCTGTGGCGACGGACCGATGCGCGGCCTCGTCGACCGCACGGACGCCGGGCTGCCCGTGACCGCCTTCGTCCACGTGATCGATTGCCGCGCCGAGGCGGGGGCGGTAGCGGGAGCAATGGGGGAAATGGCCAGGGACGGTCGTCCGGCGCCCGACTGCTCGGGCGATCGGGCCGGCAACCTCTACCTCCAGTTCTGGCTCTATTACGTCGACTCGGCAACGATGCGGGGTGTCCCGGTTGCCGGGCCGGCTGGTTACCACCGCGACGACTGGGAGAGCGTTCAAGTGCGGATCGGCGAAGACGGTCAGACTGACGAACGGGCCTCTTCGCACCATGGCTATAACTACGACGTGGTTGCGGCCAACGCCGCCTCGGACGCCGGGCTTACGGGCTTGCGCGCCCTGGCCGAGCAGATCGGCGCGCGCCCCCGCAACGGCTGGGGGCCGCGGCGCGGGCTGCTGCTCGTCTCGGGCGGCAGCCACGCCGGCAACGTCGGCGGGCCGCTCGAGTTCGATCGCGTCGTGCTGGCGCCGCGTGTCCATCTCGTGCCGCTCGAGGCGGTCGCCGCAGAAGCCGGTGAGTACCGCTTCGCGGTCGCGCCGCCCTGGCGCAAGCGCGTCTGGCTGGATCCGGAGGCGGCAGGCACAGACTGATGGCTCAGGGATGCCCGCCCCGCGCTAGGGTTTCCCTATCGCCACGGAGGTGACGGCAAGCCCCAGCTCAAAGGGCGCGATCGCGGACCGGCTCGCCGAGGCCCGGCGGCGCACGCTCGAGCTGATCGCGCCGCTCGACGACGGGCAGCTCAATCGCGTCCACTCGCCGCTCCTCAGCCCGCTTGCCTGGGACCTCGGCCACATCGCCAACTTCGAGGAGCTGTGGCTGGTGCAGACGATCGGTGGGCGCCAGCCGCTCCGCGGGGAGCTCGGTCGCCTCTACGACGCGATCGAGAACCCACGCCGCACTCGGGGCGAGCTGCCGATCCTGCGCGGCGAGGAGCTGCGCACTTACCTCAGCGACGTGCGTCAGCGCACGCTGGAGGTGCTCGATGAGGTCGAAATGGGAGCCGACGCCGACGACCCCCTGCTTCGCGAAGGCTTCGTCTACGAGATGCTGATCGCACACGAGCAGCAGCACAACGAGACGATGTTGCAGCTGCTGATGATGGTCGACGGTTACGAGCTTCCGATGAGGGATTTGCGCCGGGGTACGGGGCATCTCTCGCCCGGACAAGCGCCGGATCAGTTGGTCCGGCGCTTTGAGTATCCGCCCGTTCGAGAGATGCCCCGTACCCCGGCGACGATCCGCATGGACGGCGGCCAGTACGAGATAGGAGCTCATCCCACGGGCTTTGCGTATGACAACGAGCGGCCGCGGCACGCGGTCGAGCTGGCGCCGTATGAGATCGACGCCGCTCCCGTCAGCAACGGCGCCTACGTGCGGTTCATGGAGGAGACCGGCGCCGAGTCGCCGCTCTACTGGGAAAGGGGCTCGGACGGCGGCTGGGTGCATACCGCGATGGGGCACCGCGATCCCCTCGACCCCGACGCGCCGGTGATCCACGTCTCCTGGGAGGAGGCGGACGCCTACGCCCGCTGGGCCGGCAAGCGGCTGCCGACCGAGGGGGAGTGGGAGGTCGCTCAACCTCAGCTGCAGGGGGTCGGCGCCGTGTGGGAGTGGACCGCGTCGGATTTCGTCGCCTACCCCGGCTTTGAGCCTTTTCCCTACCCGGAGTACTCGCAGGTCTTCTTCGGCGACGAATACAAGGTGCTGCGCGGCGGCTCGTGGGCGACCGCCCGCAACGTGATGCGACCCAGTTTCCGCAACTGGGACCTGCCGCGGCGCCGCCAGATCTTCGCCGGACTGCGCTGCGCCAGGGACGCCACCTGATGCCTTCCCTCACTCCCCAGATCGAGATCGAGGTGCACCTCAGCGGCGACGGCCGCGGCCGAATGGAACGCGACGTGCGCGCGGGCCTCTCCGCAGACCCCAAGGAGCTGCCGCCGAAGTACTTCTACGACGAGCGCGGCTCGCGGCTCTTCGAGCAGATCACCGAGCTGCCCGAGTACTACCCGACGCGAGCCGAGCGGGAGATCCTCCGCGACCGCTCGGCGGAGATCGTCGCCGCCGCCGGCGCCCCGCGCACGCTGGTCGAGCTCGGCTCCGGCTCGGCCGCCAAGACGCGCCACCTGCTCGGCGCCATGCGCGATGCGGGCTGCCTGGAGGCGTACGTCCCCGTCGACATCTCGCCGGAGATCACGCGCGAGACCGCGGCGGCGCTGGTGCGGGAGTATCCGGGGCTCGCCGTGCACGGGTTGGTATGCGACTTCGAGCACGACCTGGAGCGGATCCCCGCAGCCGAAGGTGGCCGCCTCGTCGCCTTTCTCGGCGGCACGATCGGCAACCTCTATCCGGATGCCCGCAGCGACTTCCTCGCGCGCATTGCTGCCCTGCTCGCCCCGGGGGACTGCTTCCTGCTCGGCACCGACCTTGTCAAGGACCACGGTCGCCTCGAGGCCGCCTACGACGACGCGGCCGGCGTCACCGCCGAGTTCAACAAGAACGTCCTCGCCGTCCTCAACCGTGAGCTGAAGGCCGACTTCGACCTCGATCGCTTCGAGCACGTGGCCCGCTACGACTCCACCGAGGCCCGTGTAGACATCCGCCTGCGCTCGCTCGTCGACCAGCAGGTGCGGGTCGCCGCGCTCGACCTCGACGTTGGCTTCGCCGCCGGCGAGGAGATGCGGACGGAGATCTCGACCAAGTTCACCCGGCCGCGCTTGGAAGCGATCTTCGGCGAGGCGGGTCTGACCTTCGCCGACTGGTTTCCGGACAGCCGCGGCGACTATGCACTGAGCCTCGCCTGTCTCTAGAGTCTTTGGACTTCAGGGGCAGGAAGAGCGACTCGAGGAGAACCCAGTGAGCCTTGATGTCCACCTGTATGGAGAGCGCATCGGGACGCTGTTCCCTGCTGGAGAGCGCGATTATCGCTTCGCCTACGCACCGGAGCTGGTCGAGAAGGTTGGCGCCGGAGTCTCACTGCTCAGCAACTCGCTGCCGACGCGGACCGAGCCCTACAGCTGCGACGCGACCGAGGCTTTCGTCGAGGGGCTGCTGCCGCGCGGGCTGCGGCGTCGCCGACTGGCCCGGGAGCTCGGCGCCGATCCCGAGGACGGTTACGCGCTGATAGCCGAGCTCGGCCGCGACTGCGCTGGCGCCGTCACCTTCCTGCCGAAAGGGGAGGCGATCGTCCGCCCGAGTGAGACGGACGTCGCCTGGCTCGCCGAGGACGAGTTGGCGGAGGCGCTCGCCCCCTCGGCGCCCTACCGCTTCGATTCTCCGCCCAAGCAACGGATGCGTTTCGCGCTGAGCGGCGTGCGGCACAAGCTGAGCCTGGTCCGCGACGAGCCTGGCGGCCGCTGGGCCTGGCCGGAGGCGGGACTCGCCAGCACCCACGTCGTCAAACCGGAAACCGGCGAATACCCCGAATTCGTCGCCAACGAGATGTTCTGCACCGCCGTCGTGCGTGAGGTCGGACTTCCGGTCGCCGCGGCGGCGGTGGAGCGGATCGGTGGCCGGACATGTCTCGTCTCGCGCCGCTTCGACCGCGAAGGGACCGGCCTGGGGGCCAGGCGTGTGCACCAGGAGAGCTTCTGCCAGGCGCTTGGCATCCCGCGCGTCGCCGAGGAGGCCGGGCGCGACGACGGCGACGGCCCGGGCTTCGCGGAGTCGTGTGGCCTGCTCAGGGCGGTGGCCAACAGCGTCGACCCCTCGCCGCTCTTCGCCGTCGCCTTCTGCAACTACATCCTCGGCAACGGCGACTGCCACGGCGACAACTTCGCCCTGCTCTTTCACGGCGGCGGCGTCTCGCTGGCGCCCTTCTACGACATCGCCTCGACTGCGGTCTACGACGAGCCCCTGCACACCGGCATGGTGATCGCCGAGGACTACTCGCAGACCGCCTACCTGCTGGAACTGGCGCAGATCGCCGAGGACTGTCGCTCCGACTTCGATGTCTTTCGCGAGCTGGCAGCGAGCACGGCGGCGAAGCTGGGCGAGGCGCTCGACGTCGTCGCCGCGCGAGCCCGTGAAGAGGGCTGGTACGCACCGGTCATCGACAGCATCGCCGAACTGGCCGGCGAGCGGGCCTTCGGGCTCGGGATCGAGGTCGAGTACTGAGACCTATCCCGGCAGGGATTTCACTTAACTTACAAGACGTTCCATCCCTACCGGGACAGGTCTTTACGGGGCAAGAGCTTGGATCGTCTCGGCCAGCTTGTCCGGCGTGACGATCGGCGTCAGCACCGGCAGCGTTATGCCGCCGGCGACGAATGCCTCGAGCCGCTCGCGCATCTGCTCCGGCGTGCCGAACACGAACATGTCCTCGATCAGCTCCCAGGGGGCGGCCGCCGCGGCTGCCTGGCGGTCACCCGCCTCCCAGGCCTCGATCATCGGCTCGATCTGCTCGCCGTAGCCGAGCCAGCGATAGAAGGCTGCATACACGGGAACGGTGATGTAGGAGGAGAACATGAATCGGGCCAGGGGCTCGACCGCCTCACGCTCGCCGGGCAGGCAGAAGAAGCGGCAGAGCAGCTCGAAATCCTCGCGGGCGCCGTCGAGCTGGGCGGTCACCTTGGGCAGGCCGGCGAGCGGCAGGAAGTTGGTGAAGGCGCCGTCGGCGCGCTCGACCGCCAGCTCGAGCATCTTGCCCCGTAGCGCCGCGAGGACGATTGGCACCGGCGCCGCCGGCGCCACCTCCAACTTGAAGCCGGTCGCGGTGCGCTCGCCGTCGAGGGCGGTGCGCAGGAACTCGACGGTGTCGCGGACCCGGCTCAGCGGCCGCTCGAAGGGAATCCCGTTCCAGCCTTCGACGATGCGGTCCGAGGAGGAGCCGATGCCGAGCGCGAAGCGACCGCAGGAGGCATCGGCCAGCGCCGCCGCCTCCTGCGCGAGCAGAGCCGGGCCGCGCTGGAAGACCCCGACGACGCCCGTGCCGAGCCGCATCCGCTCCGTCCAGGCCGCGGCCAAGGCGAGCGGCGTGAAGCCATCGGGTCCGTTCGTCTCACCGCTCCAAAGGTCGGTGTATCCGATCGCCTCCGCCCGTTCGACCAACTCGCGGTGGTCGGCCAGCGGCACCCCCGGCAGCGGCAGCGTCAGTCCCCAGCGGCTCACCCAACCGAGCCTATAGTCTGCGCCGCCGAATGGGCGAAGCCGCACCAGATCCTGCCCCCGGCGCCACCAAGCCGGACCGCAACCTCGCGCTGGAGCTGGTTCGCGTTACCGAGGCGGCGGCGCTCGCGGCCGCTCGCTGGGTCGGCCGTGGCGACAAGATCGCCGCCGACCAGGCGGCCGTCGACGCTATGCGGCACGTGCTCGGCTCGGTCTCGATGGACGGCGTCGTCGTGATCGGCGAGGGCGAGAAGGACGAGGCGCCGATGCTCTACAACGGCGAGGGGATAGGCGACGGCAGCCCGCCGGTCGTCGACATCGCCGTCGACCCGCTGGAGGGCACGCGCCTCTGCGCGTTGGGCATGCCGAGCGCGCTGGCGGTCATCGCCCTGGCCGAGCGCGGCACGATGTTCGACCCCGGTCCCTGCGTCTACATGGAAAAGATGGCCGGGGGCGAGGAAATCGCCGACCTGCTCGACCTCGACCGGCCGCTGCCCGAGACGCTGAAGCTGGTCGCCGAGCGCAAGGGGGGGAGCGTCGGCGACGTGACCGTGGTCATGCTCGACCGGCCGCGCCACGAGGAGGCGATGCGCGAAGTGCGCGAGGCGGGCGGTCGCATCCGCCTGATCACCGACGGCGACGTCTCCGCCGCCCTGCTCGCGGTCAGCGAGCGCTCCCCGGTGGACCTGCTGTGGGGGATCGGTGGCACGCCCGAGGGCGTCATCTCCGCCGCGGCGCTGAAGTCGATGGGAGGGCAGCTGCTCGGGCGTCTGGGGCCGCGCAACGACGAGGAGCGCAGCGCCGCCCTCGATGCCGGCTACGACCTCGACCGCGTGCTCACGTCGCACGACCTCTGTTCGGGCGACGACGTCTTCTTCTCGGCCACCGGCGTCACCGACGGCGACGTCCTGCAGGGCGTTCGCTACCGCGGCCCCGGTGCCAGCACCGAATCGCTGGTGATGCGCTCGCGCTCGGGCACGGTGCGCCGCGTCCAGGCCCGCCACGACCGCGCCAAGCTGAGCGCGATCGTCGGCGAGCGCTACGGCTGAGTTAGCGCCTCAACACTTGCTGATTGCTGCGGATCCGCTCTATACAACGACCCCTACCTGCGTTTAGAGTCAGAACCTCGGGACCTAAACACGACTCTGGGAGGACCGAGTTGAGTCTCGACGTCTATCTGCACGGGGAGCGGATCGGCACGCTCGCACGCGTCGGTGCCGATTTCGATTACGAGTTTGAATATTCCGCCAGCGCGCTCGAGCGCTATGGGCCCGGCAAGGCGGTTCTCAGCACTTCGTTGCCGACGAGGGAGGAGCCGTTTAGCCCGGGTGCCAGCCGCGCCTATGTCGAGGGTCTGCTGCCGACCGGCATGCGCCGGTTGAAGCTCGCCCGCGAGCTCGAGGTTGAGCCGGCCGACGGCTACGCGTTGATCGCCGCGCTGGGCGCCGACTGCGTGGGCGGCGCCAGCTTCCTGCCTCCCGTCGGGCCGCCGCCTTGCCCCAGCCCGGAGTCGCCGGTCTGGGTGCGGGAGGACGAGCTCGAGCAGCTCGTTGCAGCGCCACCGCCGCAGCTCTTCGATCCGGCCCGGCCGCAGCGGATGCGCGCCGTGCTACCGGGCATCCGCCACAAGATCAGCCTCGCCCGACCCCGACCCGACTCCTGGGCGTGGCCGACCGCGGACCTTCCCAGCACGCACATCGTCAAGCCAGAGACCGGTGAGCACGCCGAAATGGTGCCGAACGAGATGTTCTGCACGACCGTCCTGGCTGAGGCGGGCTTGCTCGTCCCTCCGACCGCGATCGAGGTCGTCGGTGGCCGTCGCTGCCTCGTCACCGAACGCTTCGACCGCACCTCCGACCGACCGCAGGCAACGCGTCTGCATCAGGAGAGCTTTTGTCAGGCGCTCAGCTTCGAGCCGGGAGAGGAGTCGCACAGCGAGGACGCAGCCGGTCCCGGCTTTGGCGAGGCGTGCGGCCTGCTGCGGGCGCTCGGCCAGGCGGAGAAGGTCACCGATTTGCTGATGATGGCGCTCTGCAATTACATCCTCGGCAACGGCGACTGCCACGGCGAGAACTTCGCTGTGATGGTCATTCCCGAGGGCTCTTTGCTGGCGCCGTTCCACGACGTGCTCTCCAGCGCCGTCTACGACGATCCCGCCCATGTGGGAATGACGATCACCGACGACTACTCCGACGCCGCGTACCTGCTGGAACTGGCCGAGGTCTGCGAGCAGGCGGCGATCGACTTCGAGCATTGCCGGCGCGTCGCCGCGGAGGTCTCCTCGCGGATGAGCACGGCCCTGGAGGTCGTCGGGCGCCGGGCGCGGCGCGAGGGTTGGTACGCGCCGGTGGTCGACCGCATTCGGGAGTTTGCCGACGAGCGCGCGGTCAATCTGGGCTACGAGGTCCAGTACTAGGACCCGCAGCGTCTGCCTTGCGTCCCCGTCTTGGATCGGTTTAGGATCTTCGTTGCAACTGGGAGACTGAAGAACGACTTCTCAGAGACCTAAACAGATCCTCGACGTTCGACTCCATGGGGAGCGGATCGGGACGCTGAGCAGGGCTGCGGGGGGCGGCTACGAGTTCGCCTACACGGCGGCGGTCGTGGAGCGGCATGGCTCCGGCGCGGTTCTGTTGAGCAACTCGCTACCGGTGCGCCCGGAGCCCTACAGCGCCGACACGACGAGGGCCTACGTGGACGGTCTGCTTCCCGAAGGAGCGCGGCGCGAACACCTTGCCGCCGCGCTCGGGATCGACCCCGCCGATGGCTTCGCCCTGATCGGCGTGCTCGGCGCCGACTGTCCGGGCGCCGTCACCTTTGCGGGGGCGGACGGCGCTCCGGTGCGGGGGGGCGGGCCGCAGCGCGTCGCGCTCGCCGGCGAGCGCGCCAAGCTCGGCCTCGTCCGCGAAGGCTTTGAAAGCCCATGGCGGCAGCCCGAGCCCGGCCGGCCGAGCACGCACGTCGTCAAGCCGGC
Organism: Solirubrobacterales bacterium; assembly: GCA_035764795.1. Taxonomy (GTDB): domain Bacteria; phylum Actinomycetota; class Thermoleophilia; order Solirubrobacterales; family 70-9; genus VRUE01. Next base: position 10,586 of record DASTYR010000056.1, read on the forward strand.
CAGCGACGAGCTGCCCGAAATCGTCGCCAACGAGATGTTCTGCATGTCGGTCTTTCGTCAGGCGGGTCTGCCGGCGGCGAAGACCTCGATGGAGACGATCGAGGGCCGCGAGTGCCTCGTCTCGCCCCGTTTCGACCTCGTCTGGGAAGGCGCGACGCCGCGGCGCCTGCACCAGGAGACCTTTTGCCAGGCGCTGGGGATCGCGCCGGCGGAGGCGGGCAGCCGGGACGCCGGCGCTCCCGGATTCGCGGAAGCGTTCGGGCTGCTGCGGGCCGTCGGGCTCGAGTCGGAGCTCTCGACGCTCCTCCAGGCCGCCTTCGGCAACTACGTGCTCGGAAACGGCGACGCCCACGGTCGTAACTTTGCCCTCGTCTTCCGCGAGGGTCGCTTCGCCCTTTCGCTCTACGACGTGACCTCGACCCTCGTCTACGACGATCCGGTCGAGATCGGCATGGTCCTCCCGGACGACCTCGACGTCACAACGTACCTACGAGAATTGAGGGGGATCGCCGAGGAATGCGGTACGGCCCTCGACATCTTCCATATCCAGGCGAGTTGCGCACTCAAGTACGTCTGCGACGCAATCGAGGTCGTCGCCGAACGGGCCGAGAGCGAGGGTTGGCACGCGCCTGTGATCGACCGCATCTTCGAAGTGGCGCAAGACCGCGCCGGACGCTGCGCCGAGCGGCTGCTGCTCTGGGATCACCTCGACATGTGAGAGATGCCGAGTACAAGATCCTGATTGAATACTCAAGGAACTGCTCTGAGTGTGGTGTACCCAGATTGTTCCGATATAGCACCGCAAATGTGTCATAATGGAGCGGAATGGTCGCTGGGGTCATCGGGGCGGAGGAGGTGCGGGCTGGGACGCGGACGCTCGCGCTCCTCGCGGCCCCGCTCAGCGCGGCCGTCCTCGACAGGCTCGCGGAGGGCCCGCGGCGCTTGGCGGAGCTGCGCCGTGAAACCGGCTCGCCGCAGACGACGCTGCGCGCCCGCCTGCGGGAGCTGAACGATGTCGGCGCCGTTACCAGGCGCCGTCTGCACCCGCTGCCCGGGGTACGCGAGCACCTCCTCGTCGCCGGCGCCGGCGTCGAACTGCGCTTCGTCGCGGCCACCCTGCGGGGGTGGCTGGCGACGGCCCCCTCTGGCCCCAAGGAGCCCGACGGCGATCCGGCGCGGGCCGCGCTCAAGGCCCTGCTAGACGCTTGGACCGCAGGGATGGTCCGCGCCGTCGCCGAGCGCCCCCACACGTTCGAGGAGCTCGATGCCGGTATCGAGGGAATCAGTCGCCAGGCGCTCGAGCGCCGGTTGGCGGCGGCCCGTGCGGCTGGCCTGTTCGAGGAGGCGGGCGAGACGAAAACGGGCCCCGCCTACATGGCGAGCGAGTGGCTGCGCCGCGCCGCGGCGCCGATCGCCACGGCGGCGCGCTGGGAGCGCAAGCACCTGCCTCACGCTTCGCCGCCGATCGCGCCCACCGATGCCGAGGCGGGCTTCCTGCTGGCGCTTCCGCTGTTGGCGCTGCCGACGGAGGTCTCGGGAAGCTGTCGGCTGGCGGTGGAGTTCGACGCAGGGGGTGAGGACCGCCTTGCGGGCGTCACGGTATGCGCCGAGGCCGGCCGCGTCGTCTCCTGCGTCCCGCGGCTCGAGCGCGGCCCCAGCGCCTGGGCCAGCGGCCCCCCTCACGCCTGGTTGCGGGTCGCGATCGAGGCCGATCCCGACCGCCTGCAGTTGGGCGGCGACACGCGGCTCGCCCGCGTCCTCCTCGATGGCCTCAACCGGACCCTTTTCCCACCTCGATTGATATAAAGTCCCGGAGTGATGGGGAGCGCAGGAGCAGATCTCGAGGTCCCGCCCGATTGGTACCGGTCCGGCTTCCCGGCCGAAACCACCGCGCAGATGCCATGGGCCGACCGCACGGAGGCCGAAGTCGAGCGGGCCGTCGGAATGTTGCGTCCGCAGGGCGGCGAGCGGATCCTCGACCTCGCCTGCGGAATCGGTCGTCACTCGATCGAGCTGGCCGGCCGCGGTTTTGACGTCGTCGGCATCGACATCTCCGAGGAGTTGCTGGAGATCGCCCGGCGCGAGGCGGAGGCGAAGTCGCTCGAGATCGAGTTCCGCCAGGCCGACCTGCGCGAGCTCGACATCGTCGAGGACTTCGACATCGTCCTCAGCCTCAACGACGGCGCCGTCGGCTACTTCGAGAGCGAGGAGGACAACCTGCGCACCTTCGAGGTCGTCGCGCGGGCGCTGCGCCCCGGCGGCGGCCACCTGATGCAGCTGCCCAACGTCCTGCACGCGGAAAAGCACCTGCCGCAGCGCAACTGGATCGCCGGCGAGGCGACGCTGGAACTCAGCGACCACCGCTGGAACGCCAAGGAACGCTACCTCGAAGGCTTCACGGTGCCGATCCCGCTCGGCGAGGTGCTCGAGCGAGTCGAGCCGATTCCCTTCCGCCAGCGCCTCTACACGATCGACGAGCTGAAAGAGATCTACGAGCGCAACGGGATGCAGCTCGCCAACGTCTACCGCGGTACCGGCAAGCCGCGGATGCCGCGCGACAACCAGTTCGAGATCTTCGTCGAGGGGCGTAAGCAGTAGCTACGGGCCGGCCTAGGCGGCCGGCTGCTGGCTGCCCGCCAGCTGCTCGATCCCGCTGGCGCGCTGTCCGCCGGCCGCCAGCATCAGCTTGAAGTCGTGCGGGGAGGAGGCGAAGTCGAGCGCGACCTCCTCGGTCACTTTGCCCTCCATCACGTACTGCAGGAGCGACTGGTCGAAGGTGCGCATGCCGTAGTACTCGCCCTCGCCGATCACTTCGGTGATCTTGCCGGTCTCGTTGGGGTTGAGGATCAGGTCCTGGACGCGGCCGGTGACGACGAGGATCTCCGAGGCGGGAACGCGACCTTCGCCGCTCACGTCGGGAACGAGGCGCTGCGCGATCGCCCCGCGCAGGGTCGAAGCCAGCATCACCCGCGCCTGGTGCTGCAGGTGGGGCGGGAAGAAGTCGATGATGCGGTTGATCGTCTCGGTCGCGTCGAGGGTGTGGACGGTGGAGAGGACGAGGTGGCCGGTCTCGGCGGCGGAGAGCGCCGTGCGCACCGTCTCCTCGTCGCGCATCTCGCCGATCAGGATCACGTCGGGGTCCTGGCGCAGGACGCGGCGCATCGCGCGGGCGAAGCTCTCGGTGTCGGAGCCGACCTCACGCTGGTTGACGATCGAACCTTTGTCCTTGTGCAGGTACTCGATCGGGTCCTCGAGCGTGACGATGTGGTGCGAGCGGGTGCGGTTGATGTGGTCGATCATCGCCGCCAGCGTCGTGCTCTTGCCCGAGCCGGTGGTCCCGGTGACGAGGATGATCCCGCGCTGCTCTTCGGCCAGGGTGGTGACGACGGGGGGGAGGCCGAGCTCCTCGACCGAGCGGATTTCGAAGGGGATGGCGCGGCAGACGATCGAGGTCGAGCCGCGCTGCTTGAAGGTGTTGACGCGGAAGCGGGAGAGCCCTGGGATCGCGTAGGAGAAGTCGGCCTCACCGGCCTCCTCGAACTCGGTCTGCGAGCGCACCTCGGCGATCTCGTGGAAGGCCGCCTCCGTCTCCTCACCGGTGAGCGGCTCGTAGCCCTCGAGCGGCGCCAGCTCGCCGTGCACCCGAATGGTCGGCGGCGAGGCGACTTTGACGTGGAGGTCGGACCCCTCCCGCTCGATCAGGGTCCGCAGCGCTGAATCG